>CAYOGP010000221.1:0-4004 GCA_964403555.1 uncultured Spirochaetales bacterium
ACTGGCCCTCGTTACGGCTGAAGCGACAAATACTGTGCATGTACTCTCGATCCCAGAACACAAAGAGATCAAAACGTTTCTTGTGGGGCCGCGGCCGAGAGAGGCAGCTTTTAGTCCTGATGGTTCGGTAGCGTACGTTACTTCCGAAATCGGCCGTGAAATCACGAAGTTTGACATGGTAGACCTGGTAGAAATCGCAAAAGTTCGTTTAGAAGAAGTAGAAACAAAACCAAAAGGAATTGTGTTACTTCCGAACCGTAACGAGCTCTTAGTAACTACGGGTCGAGGAAACACGGTAGTTGTCTTGAATGCCGACACCCTAGAACGCCTTGGTACAATTAGTGTAGGTAAGAGAGTCTGGGGGATTAGTTCTACAACCGATGAAAATTTTGCATTCACAGCCGATGGTCTGGACGATGAGGTATCAGTTATTGATGTAAGTTCTCGGAAAGTACTTAAGAAAATAAAAGTCGGTAGTCGACCATGGGGAGTTGTTTTTGATCCGGGAAATTAGATACTACTTCTATTCCCCTTCCACCCTAGGTTGTACAAATGGAATTTCGGCGAGTTTAAAACCTATAAGAGAATTTCCAGAGTACTCGTGGAATTTTCTGTCTCCGCCTGCCGCAACGGCAATAAATTGTTCTCCATCAATAGAAAAACTTATCGGTGGAGCATTCACTCCAGCACCGCATTGAAAAGACCATAATTGTTTTCCGTTCGAAGAATCGTAGGCAGCTAAATGACCATCAGCATGTCCCACAAAAAGCAAATCGCCAGAAGTTGCCAGACTGCCCCCAATAATTGGGTGCTTTGTTCTAATTAACCATCGAATCCGACCGTCGCTTGAGTCTATTGAAACTAGCCGTCCAGAAGCCTCGTTCAAAATTCGAGTAACAATTAATTTAGTTTTATTATGCGGCGTGGTTATTGAATCCCTGATGTAAACCTCCGGAAGATGAGTCGCGGTAACGAAAATGTCTCCAGTCCGCGGGTCGAAAGAAAGTGGTGACCAAGAAACTGATCCCGAGCTACCCGGACTTATTCGCACTGCTTTCGATTTTGGTTCCATAAACAAATTCTCTTGCGGCACGAAAGGTTGAGATCGTGCTAAAAGTGTGCCGTCATTTCGATCGAGAATGTAAATCCATCCCGTATTTGAGGCCTGTGCGATTGCCTCTCTGGTTGTTCGGGATGGTGAAACCCAGTCAAATAACAAAGGTGGGCTCGAAACGTCGTAACCCCATAAATTTCTTTCCACCTCTTTAAAGTGCCATCGTAAATCTCCCGTTGTCGAGTCGAGAGCAACAAGGGAATTTGTAAACGAGCGCTCATTAGTTGGATATTGTTCTGTAGGATCGTAGGAATCTTTTCCGGTACCGAAAAAGATAGTGTTGGAAGTTGGATCGATACTTGGAGTGGTTGCGATCCAACCGCCTCCATTCTTAGGCTGATCGTTTCCACCTTGAGACAAAATAAGTTTCTTGAATGTCTGACCTGGTGTTTGGGTCTCTAAACGCCCGTCAGAGACAGATGTGTTTATATTCTCACTACTATTCCAAGTCCACAGACGTCTTCCGGTATGCGCATTAAATGCTACTAGAAAGCCGTTAATTGAATTTTTAGTGGTAGGAAATACTTCGACGGGAGTATTGGTAAACTCATGGTCAGGCCTTCCAGTAACTCCTACGTAAATTCTTCCTTTATAAACCAATGGTGCCATCGAAGCAGAAATATTAGAGAACCTATTGAAAGTGTGAGAGTGCTCGTTTTCTATAGTTTGATCAAGTTCAGCAATTATTTGCTTATAGTCTACGAGTGGTGAGTTCCATACCAGACTTCCATTTTTTGAATCTAGCGCTAATAGATTACCTTCAGGAGTAGTTGAGTAAACCATCCCGTAAGCTAGAGAAACTCCGAAGTTCGACGCTTTACAGCAGGTCAGAGCCGCCTCCGACTTATGCCGATAACTCCATATGACTTCCCCATTAGCCCCATTTAGAGCGATTACTCCTCCGCTGGGCAGACTCGTATATAGCTTTCCCTCTGCGACAATAGGATTAATCTGATAAAACGCCTTTTCACCAGTTTGGAAAATCCATGCAGGGGATAATCGTGCGACCGTATGTTTGTTTATCTGAGAGAGCGGTGAAAACCGTTGTTGGGAGAGGTCTCTTCCATATGTAATCCATTGTGTGGGTTCGTTTGCCAAATTGCTTAACCGATCATCATCAATAGAAACGGATTGAGCCATTGAGGCCCCGCATAGGGTAAAGACGGTTACAACGGAGCGCAGGAATTCCGTGCAGTTCATAGGTTATGAGCTTACACTGTGTATTGCCTTATTTTAACCGCTGAAATCGCAGTCCTCAAAAATATCGATGAAGAGGGGCGCACAGCTTCGAGTAGTTGTAGATATTGCTGAAATAAAACCGGTAAAGAAAGAGACTTATCTTTCCCAAACTGGAGAATTTAAAATGTCAGAAGCCTTCTTAGATCTTTCAAATCCAGACACATTCAAAAAAGGGCCTCCACATGCAGCTTTTGACAGAGATAGAAAAGAAAATCCTGTTCGTTGGATAGATGCGACTCCCAGACGTGGAATGAGAGCTGGTGACGGATTTTGGTCAGTAACCAAATATAAAACTATGAGAGAGGTCACCTCAAACCCAAATTTATTCTCATCTCATGAAGGTGGCATCCGCATGGAAACTTATGGTCAAGAGTATCTTGAGGCTGAACGAGAGACAATGTTGCTTATGGATCCCCCTGATCACACTTTCATGCGTCGAACAGTAAGTAAGCGGTTTATACCTCGGATAATTCAGAAATTGTCAACTAAGGTTGAAGCCATAGCAAGGGATTCAATCAAATCAGCTATTACAAAAAAGAATTTCGATTTCGTAGAGGAAATTGCCGCTCCCGTCCCCTTAATAGTGATTGCAGAACTTTTGGGAGTTGAACTTGAGGACCGAAATCAATTTCGGAAATGGAGCGACACTATTGTTCACGCATCTGATCCAAGTTTAAATGTAACTTCCTACGATTATAAGGTTGCTTATGATTCGCTTCGTGATTACGGGCGACATCTTTACGAGCTGAAACTAAAGAATCCTAGCGACGACTTGATTTCCGCTATTGCCCACAGTGAAATTGATGGGATGCCAATGACGCCCCAACAAGTCGTAGGGTTTTGGTTACTACTTTTAATTGCAGGAAATGAAACGAGTAGAAATGCTCTTTGCGGATCCCTGTTAGCCTTCGATGCTCATAAAGATCAGCAAAACCTTCTTATTACGGATAATCAATTGTTACCGAGTGCCGTAGAAGAAACTCTTCGATATGTGAGTCCTGTTATGCATTTACGTCGCACTGCAACAGAAGATACAGTTCTAGAGGGTGTTAAAATCGCGAAAGGTGACAAGGTAGTGTTTTGGCTACCTTCGGCTAATCGCGACCCTGAAGTATTTAAAAATCCTCATTCATTTGATATTACACGGGATCCTAATGAGCACATGGCATTTGGATTTGGCACTCACTTTTGTTTAGGTGCTCATCTAGCTAGGCTAGAGATTGCAAAAGTACTTTCGGAATGTTTTAAATTGATGCCAAATTATGAAATCGTTGGCCCCGTAGAAAGAGTTGAAGGAAATTTTATTCAAGGGTTTCGAAAGCTTCCGGTTACGATCGGGAATCAAGTATAAGAATGAAAGTAGATGCCCCTTTTGAAAATCATCATGATGTAGTCCGACCAGAGTGGATAGATCATAATGGACATTTGAATGTTGGCTTTTATGTTTTGGCTTTTGATTTTGCAACAGATGCTTTTTTGCATTGGATTGGTTTAAATCCTCAATATCGAGAGAGGAAAAATGTGACTACCTTCGCCTTAGAAGGACACATAACTTATCAAAAAGAAGTAAAAGAAGGCGATGAACTGGCGTTTTCAACCCAAATGTTAGATTGTGATGAAAAGAGAATTCATTATTTTCATCGAATGTATC
>CAYOGP010000222.1:0-3986 GCA_964403555.1 uncultured Spirochaetales bacterium
CGAGATGTGACGCGCGAAAGTATACTATTGATGAAGGAGCTCTGGACCAAGGAAGAGGCAGAGTACAATGGAGACCACATCCAATTCGAGAAGAGCTGGGCCTGGCCAAAGCCTGCTCAAACTCCCCACCCGCCAGTGATTATGGGAGGCGCTTTGGGACCGAAGACCGCCGGACACGTGGCAGAATTCTGCGAGGGGTGGATGCCGATCGGTGGAGGAATGCACGATATTGAAGGTGGATTGAAAGAGTTGAAAAAAGCCTGTGATGCAATCGGTCGTGACATTTCGGAAATTGAACTGGGCGTATTTTTCGGACTTGTTTTTGATGAGAGTGCGGCCGCGCCACGTGGGGATCTCGGTGGTAAGCGGGTTAGTCTCCCTCTGCCGCCTGCAGGGGCCGATGAGGTTTTGCCCAAACTTGACGAATACGCAAAGTATATTTCGTAGGTTACGAGTATTTGGCATTGAGAGGCCGGGATTTTTCCGGCCTCATCTTTGTCTCTCCAAGAAGAGGGACCTCTGAATGTTCGCGTGTACCTCTCGTGTAAGTTCGTACCTTCTCCACAAAGCAATTGGGATTAGGTAGAAAAGGGGGAGTATTACCCCTGCGAACACGCCCAGCTTCTTTACGGTTTCTGTAGGTACTTCAGCAGGGTCTATTCCTGCTGGTAATCCGATGAGATTAATGATCAGCCCGCCTAGTATCAGGCCTATTCCAGAAACTGCTTTCCCGCAAAATGATAAGGCAGCATTAAACATCGCTTCCTGGCGTAAACCTGTTCGTAGTTCTTGTTCGTCAAGGATGTCTGCAATAACGGATGCGCCTAGAACTCCTTGGGTGACCGTAATTGCTGCAGAGAAAATTCCCACTCCGATAAGAGTTACGAGTAATCCTGTGGTCCCATTTTCTGGCAGAATCCCAAGAAACCGGGAATTTATGATCAGGAGTCCTTCAATAAGGCTAACGATCGAACATGTCAAAAGGATCTCCTTTTTGTCCCATCGCTTTTGTAATTTTCCAATCAGCGGTAGAGCACCGACAGCCCCAATCGCCGCAATCGGGAACCAACGCAAGTCAGCGGTTGTAAGTTCCCAGAAGTAAGTCCACATGTAGACGTTAAGACTTACTATTGTTCCTGTAATTGCAGAAGACAAAAGAACAACGACAAAAACTAATGAAAAGTGAGGGTTTTCTAGAGAAAGTTTTATATCACCGATGGTACGAGATGGCCTAAACGATTTCTGCTTTGCAGTATGCGTTCTTAAGAATGGTATTTCTCTTACGGTCAGAAGCGTTGCTAAGAGAGCACCACAAGTCATAAGAATGCCAGCAAAACTTGCCATTATCGGGTACCCCTTGGCATTCAACTGTCCTACTGGTTGCATTTCAGTTCCCGGCATTAAGTAAGTGAACACGACGAAAGGGAAGCTGACTCCGACAATCCAACCGACACCAAACCGAAATGACATGAGCGAAGTCCTTTCGTCATAATCATCGGAGAGTTCTGCGGCAATTGCCGCCCAGGGGACAAAGAACAAAGTCATCAGGCTTCGAACGAGGATCGTGAAAAACAAAAGCCAAATGAGAAGCCCTTCGGGCGAGAGCGAGTCAGGTGGGGAGAAAATACCGAACATTGCAGCACCGAGCGGTAGAGAGGAAAAAAGCATTAGGGGATGTCTGCGTCCCCAGCGAGTCGATAAATTGTCCGAGTAGGATGCTACGAGTGGGTCCGATATTGCATCTATAACAATTGCGACTGCGAGGGCTATGGAGACTAGGACTGCATCGATTCCGAGAATCTGGTTATAAAAAAGGAGCGTAAATGTGTTGAAAACCCAGTTTTTGATGGTGTCCGGGATGGCACCTAGACCCTGAGACAGTTTGGTTCTATAGCTAAGTCCAGTCGATCGCTGCTTGCGTGAGTATCTTTGGTCAGAACTGCTCACTAGATCTTCCTTCAATTACTGTTCCAAATGTACCTCGTTCGGGTGTAATCTTTATGTACGGGAGAAAATAACTGTGAAGAAATTATTTAACGTTTGGTCAATCGTTTTAGTAGGGGCACTTTTGACGAGCTGTGGTCAAAAAGCTGAGATTGCTCTTTGGGGTGATCCGGATTGCACCCAAGAACTTGGTGAGGCGTTCGCACCCCATGGTATCCATCTTGATCTTGATGTAGCGGGAAGCGGGTCGGACCGTCTTCTCGTTGTGAATCACGGATTACGAGAGTCAATTGAAATCTTTGAGATGATTGATGCAGGCGGAGACGTCCCTTCACTAAAATGGCGTGGCTGTGTGATTGCTCCGGAGAGTATTTGGTTTAATGACGTCGCAAATCTTCCAGACGGAGGGTTTATTGCAAGTCATATGATGAAACGTGGGATATCCGCTGAAGAATTACTTTCTCGGCAGACAAACAATGAGCCGACGGGATACGCTCTTTCTTGGAATTCCGAGAACGGATGGGAAAAAATCGATGGTAGCGATGGAATCCTTACGAATGGAGTTCAGACCTCGCCCGATGGCGATGTTTTGTATGCTGCGTATAGCCTGGGCCAGGAAGTTCGTGCAATCGATCTCTCTACGGGAGAGACGTTGTGGCAGGTAGACGACGTTCAAACCCCAGACAATATAAGTTGGACTCCTTCTGGTCAGCTTCTTGTGGCATCAATTCGAGCGGATCTTCCGACGATCCGAGAGTGCATGGGAAAGAAGCCGACTTTCTGCCCGATACCATTTGGAATATTGTCTATTGACCCTCTTAGTGGCGAATCTTTTTATATTGCTGAAGGAGAAGGGCCTCCTTTTGGTTTGGCAACGGTAGGAGTGCTCGCGGGGTCGAAAATCTATATGGGCTCTGCCACGGGTGAAAGATTGGGGATAGTCGAAAAATGTATCGATCCTACAGGACCTTGTGAGGCAGACGGAGGAATCTCATTTATGGACGGATTTGCTGCTCCGGAGGATTTTGAGGTTCTTCCAGGAGAAACAAGGTTACTCGTGTCCGAGTATGGTGGTTTGGGAGGGGAACACCCCGGCACTATTAAATTGCTCGACTTGGAAACTCAAAGCGTTCGCATGCTTTATCCAGGCAAAAAATAACTCGATTATATTTTCGACGGAAGAAGAGGTTTATTTATGACGGACAGTGCCCCCCTCGGTTTTTTAAGCTCGAAGCTTCAACAAATCGCCTATGTTGTGCACGATTTTGATGACGCTGCGGCTTTTTTTAAATCGTCTTTAGGGATTGAGCGTTTTTTTGTTTGGGACAATATCACCAAAGATCAAACGGAAAAAATATATAAAGGAAAGCCTGGTACTTTCGAATTTAGTGCTGCTTACGCGTATTCTGGCGAAATGCAGATCGAACTTTGCAAGCACCTTTCGGGAGAAAATGTGTATAAGGATTGGTTGGAGACTAGAGGAATAGGTCTTCATCATACTGGATATTTGCTTGATGACGGAGATGAATACGACCGAGCCTTTCGTCACCTCTCCGATCAAGGATTTGAAGTAGCAATGGCTGGCCGTTTCGGGGAATGTAGATGGTCGTATTTCGATACAGTGCACCTTGTCGGCTCATACACCGAAATTTACTGGCTTCCACCCGACATGGCCCCAGTGTTCGAGAAGATGAAACGCGGAGAGGATCCTTTTGCTTAACTGTTTGCGAGTTTCCTCATGCTGTAAGGAAAGCCACCCTTAGTCGGCTACTATTGTTTATGCAATAGAGGGGGCAGATAAGATGCAGAAGATATTCTTCTTTCTTGGGGGACTCTTTTTGCTTGCCGGATTGTTGTACCCCTTTTTATGGAAGTTTAATATTGGTCGATTGCCGGGAGATTTGCACTACCAGTCAGATACTCTGACGGTCGTCTTTCCGATTGTGACCTGTGTGATTCTTAGCGTCATTATTACTCTGTTCTTAAATTTTTTTCTCTAGGCAACTTGGCCCAAAACTATGAGACTAGTCTGACAGTCTGCT
>CAYOGP010000223.1:0-3964 GCA_964403555.1 uncultured Spirochaetales bacterium
CTCCCCCTGTGGCCTAAAGTTCTTTTCGAACGCAATCTTCGACTTCGATGTCGGGAAGGAGAATCGTAGATGAAAGTTGGATATATGCCGGATACCCATGGCGGTCCCTATGAACAACCTGCCCCCTCACCCGAGGCTTCAGCCGCTTTTTGCGAACAGATCCTTGAAGAAGGGATCGCCGCTGAGGCAGCGGGTTTTGACGGAATTTTCCTTCCTGAAAGACATCACCGAACCGAGACTATGTTTCCTCCTCCCATCCCGCTCATGGCCGCTTATGCAGCACGCACCACTCGTGTCGACATAGGTACGTTCGTCTTACAACCGCCTTTTTATAATCCAATGCACCTAGCCGAGGACGTAGCAATGCTTGATCTCATGTCCAAAGGAAGGATCATCCTAGGCGTGGGTATTGGATATCACCCTGATTACTTCAGACTCTTCGGTATAGATCCTAAATACAGAGTCTCAATGTTTACTGAGAGCCTTGAAGTCATGCGGAAGGCATGGACAGAAACGAAACCTTGGTCCTATTACGGAAAAAGGTATCAATTTGATAATGTCCTACTCAATCCAAAACCATATCAACCTGGAGGTCCGCCTCTCTGGGTCGGGGCCGCTTATGAAAAAGCTATCGAACGAGCAGGACTGATCGGCGACGGCTGGGGCATTTTGCCTTTTTGGGAATCACTTGAAAACACGAAACGTCAAGCCGATCAATACCGGGAAGCTGCAGCTAAATCAGGAAGAAAACCTTGTGTGATTTTGGCACGAGATGGCTGGGTTGCCCCCACAAGACAAGAAGCCGAATCAGTTTTCGGGAACCTGTGGCGAGAAGAAATGCTCTTCTATTACAAATGGGACCTCTTGCCGCCTAACCCTGAGTTTGAATCACCAGCTGACTTCACGATAGAAAAGTTGAGAAAATACATGGTACTCGGGTCACCAACTGATTGCATTGAACAGATCGAAATGTGGAGTGAGGCTATTGATGCCGACTACCTGATTATGCGCTTTCGTCTACCTATGGGGCCCTCTAAACCGCAAGTTTTGAATTGCATACAACAATTCGGCGCAGATGTTCTTCCGAAACTACGAAAGGACTAAGAAGGACAACATCCTTCCAACCTTTTTTAAAGTTTCTTTAGCACTTGCGCAAACTCTTTCATTGCAATGCGAGAGTGCTCTAAAGACGGGAGTAAGGTAATTTCGTCGAGTCCTGCTGATTCCGCCGCCAGAATTTGCTCAACCACTTCGTCTACACTTCCGACGATAAGTGACCCTCGGATAAGCTCAGGGGTAACAAATTTTCTTTCTTCAGCTCGCAAAAATGTACAGTGACCGTTGTGCATTTCGCGATACCTCTTCTCCTTTGGTGTCTCCATGTTTTCCACAAAGTCGTGATATTCGTCCCAAATACCACGCATGTACTCGGGGACCATTTCCTCATCTCCACCCAGAGCGTAAATTTCATAGACGAAATGGAGTATGTTGTTCGTCCATGCTCCCACCTGATCGATGACGCGATCGTCAGTCAGCTTTTCTCCAGCCTCGAGAACTAAAGCATTACTTATACACATTTTTCGGTACGTATCCGGAAGAGTTCGCCCAATAGAGTCCGCCCCTTCTTGGACCATTCCAAGGCTAAATGCCACCTCCTCCGGCTTTTCAGCAGCGGCGGATATGAGTCCGTCGCCATACTTCCCTGCAAGCCTTAAGGCCTTCGGACCATTAGCCGCTACGTACACGGGAACGGTGTCTTCTAAGTTGTAAAACCCAAGATCTTGATGAAGGAACTGAATACTCTTTGTTACGCCATTAAAAGTAAAATCAACCTCCTCCCCTTTAAGAAGAGCTTTGAGGACACGTAAATATTCCTCGAAATCTTTTAAGAGCATAGGTTTCATCCCCATAACTCTCATCGCGGTATTTCCGGTTCCCAAGCCAAGAAATACACGCCCAGGAGCGAGCTGATTAATCCCAGCAATTGACTGAGCAGTCACGGGCGCTATACGCGTACCTGGAATCGATACGCCCGTGCCAAGGCGAACTTTCGAAGTAGCCTGCGCGGCAAGAGCCATTGTCGAGTAACAATCTGACCAAATCATCTGTGAATCGGGGAACCAGACGGAATCGAAACCTACATCCTCCGCCTCTTTGGCCAGCTTCCAGTCCTCAATATTTGTCAGTACCGTAAAGCCAAGATCCATACGATTCTCCCTTAAAGATGACAATAAGTATTGTCTCTTCTACGAGCTCTCAAGAGCCTTCTTGATTGTTGAGACAGAATAACATCTCTGGAACTACTTCTCCTAATCCTTCTCGAGGAAGAACCTAAAGAAAGCTCTGAGTTATACGCATTAGATCCCATAAAAGTTATCCTATCTCTAGCCTTCGGAATTTCTAGAAAAAGGAGTCGGCCCATGCTTAATTTTGGTCTCATTTGGTTTGCTACAGATGGAGCAATTCCACCTGCCGAGTTGGCAGTCGGACTAGAAGAACGTGGCTTCGAGTCACTTTTCATCGCCGAACACACTCACATACCGACCAGCAGAAAAACGCCTTTTCTTACAGGAGACGACCTGCCGGACATGTACTGGCGGTGCCATGACCAATTCGTTGCATTAAGTATGGCGGCTGCTGCAACGACAACCTTAAAGCTCGGAACCGGAGTCACTCTCGTGACAGAACACGATCCAATTAACCTAGCCAAACAAGTTGCATCATTAGACGTTCTATCAGAGGGTCGACTGCTCTTCGGTATAGGAGCCGGATGGAACGCAGAAGAGATGGAGGATCATGGCGTTAATTTTAAAGACCGGTGGAAAGTCACCCGCGAACGTGTCCTGGCAATGAGGGAAATTTGGACAAAAGATGAACCTGAGTATCACGGAGCTTTTGTCGAATTTCCGCCGATGTGGTCGTGGCCTAAACCCTTACAGAAGGGAGGACCTCCAGTTCTAATGGGGGCCTATTCGAAATGGACACCAGCAAGGATCGCAGAATACTGCGATGGCTGGCTACCAATTGATGGTGCTGGGGATATGGGGAAAAGTCTTAAAGAGATTGAAATCGCGATGGAAGCTGTCGGGCGTTCAATGTCCGAACTCGACATTACAGTGCTTCCGGAAGTGAGCAAAAAGCGTGGAGTCGACCCGTCTCGGTTTGAAAGGATGATCGAATCTGGAGCTAATCGAGTGCTACTGCCAATGCCTGACATGAATCGTGACGAATCTCTCGGCCTTTTGGACGAATACGTCCAAACAATCACCCCTTTTCGTTAGAACTTTGAGCTGATGCAATGAGCCACCAATTTTGAAAGAGCCTTCGTGCAGCCTTATTCAATTCTCTCATAGAGAAATCAGCCTGGCTCTTAAAGATCTCCTCCCCCGCATCTCCAAAGGCAGCAATAAGATCCTCCCTATCGTCAACGGTTTCAAACCACGCGGGCAAGGTCCTTTCATTCACTTCCGGATGAAATTGAACCGAAAAGGCAGAGTCATTTACCGATAATGCCTGGATTTCACAAGCATCCGAGGCGGCTAAAATCTTTGCACCGGTCGGCGCCTCTTTTACCTCTGCCTTGTGCCATTGAAGAACTCGCATTGACTCTAAACCGGAAAGAAATTTGCTTCGATGGCCTTCCTCACTTCGCTCCACTTCCATTACTCCAATTTCAGGATTTGAAGCATAATCAACTCGCCCGCCCAGCGATGTCGCCAGGAGTTGATGCCCTAGACAAACACCTAGATACGGGACACCTCTCTCAACTAGTTCGCGGATAAATCGCTTCTCTTCCACAAGCCAGGGAAGCGTCTCCTCTTCCCATACCTGCATCGCACCACCTAGAACCCAGACCGCATCGTAGGTATCCTTCTCTGGCGGCTTCTCGCCGAGGTCTATTCGCAGAGGCCTCCACGAGCCGCCGTATTGATCCAGCAGATCACCCAGAAACCAAAAGTTTCCG
>CAYOGP010000224.1:0-3608 GCA_964403555.1 uncultured Spirochaetales bacterium
GGGGACTGCGTCAACGAAAAATCGGCACGCAGTGTCCGGAGGTGGCGCAAAGCCTTACAAGCAAAAAGGTACAGGCCGAGCTCGTCAGGGCACGATCCGTGCCCCGCAATACAAGGGAGGGGGGGCAGTCTTTGGGCCAGTTCCCCGCAAGTATGATCACAAGCTCACGAAGAAAATGAAGAGGGGGGCACTACGGGGTGCCTTGTCCTACCGAATGTCGAGCTCGGATTTAATCGTTGTCGAAGATTTTGTTTTTACCGAATTTAAAACACGGGCACTTCTTAACCGACTGAAAGATTTAGGATGTGGCGAGTCAGTTCTAATTGTCACCTCAGAAGAGGCCCCGTACTTGGTTGGGTCTGCTCGGAATCTTCCTTATGTTGATGTAATTCGCGAAGAAGGCCTTAATGTACACGCAGTGTTGGGTCATGAAAAACTTGTCTTTACGAGAGCTGCAGTTGAGTCCACTAATTCTCGACTAGGAACTGAGGATGGTGGAAAATGAAGATTCACGAAGTTATTCGTAAGCCTCTAGTTACTGAGAAGAGCACAATTGCGAGAGAAGAAGAGAATGTGATTACATTTTCTGTAGACCCTCGTGCAACGAAATACGACATTAAGGGTGCTGTTGAGACGCTTTTCAACGTAAACGTTATCACGGTAAGGACGATGCGGATGCCCAGAAAGAAGAGGCGTTTGGGGCGCTTTTTTGGCTATCGGGCGGAATGGAAGAAGGCGATCGTTACTCTCTCTGAGGGGCAGACGATCGAATTCTACGAGGGGGTGTAGACGCGTGGCGATTCGCATATACAAACCAACGACGCCCGGGAGACGCAAAATGAGTGTCTCCGAGTTCAGTGAGATTACGACAGGTAAGCCAGAACGTTCGCTTACCGAAGGTCGTGTGTCGAAGACAGGCGGTCGGAACAATCGCGGCCGAGTTACGATTTGGCAGCGAGGTGGAGGACATAAACGACGGTACCGAAAAATTGATTTTCGGCGAGAGAAGGCAGGAATTTCCGCCAGAGTGTCCTCTGTAGAATACGATCCAAATCGGTCAGCTAATATTGCTCTCCTTAACTATTCCGATGGAGAAAAACGGTACATACTCGCACCGCATGGTCTTTCAGTTGGTGACGAAGTGATGTCTGGGTCAAATGCGGAAATTCGGCCGGGTAACTGTCTACCTCTTTCAGATATTCCATTGGGTACCGTGGTTCACGCGGTTGAGATGAAGGAAGGTAAGGGAGCTCAGTTGGTGCGAGCTGCGGGTGGTGCAGCCCAGTTGATGGCTCGCGATGGGCAATATGCCACACTCAGAATGCCAAGCGGTGAGAATCGATTGATACACGTACGTTGTAGTGCAACGATCGGACAGGTCGGAAATGGAGATCATGAAAATCGACGAGTCGGAAAGGCAGGACGATCACGGTGGTTAGGCCGCCGTCCGAACGTACGGGGCGTCGCGATGAATCCTGTTGACCATCCAATGGGAGGAGGAGAGGGCAAAAGCTCTGGGGGCCGTCATCCCTGCACACCGTGGGGAAAGCCGACCAAGGGAGCAAAAACGAGAAAGAAGGGGCGCTCAGACAAATACATTCTTAAGCGTAGAGGTAAAAAGTAATGGCGCGTTCAATAAGAAAAGGGCCCTATGTCGAGACAAGCCTGCAGCGCAAGGTAGAGAAGCAGGTCGAGTCCGGATCAAAGCAAGTAATTAAGACTTGGTCTAGAAGGTCGATGATCACCCCTGAAATGATCGGAATCACGTTTCACGTTCATAATGGAAAGCTTTTTATGCCCGTATATGTGACTGAGAATATGGTAGGTCACCGCCTGGGTGAATTTGCGCCAACTCGCAAATTTACGGGGCATGCGACTGATAAAAAGGTTAAACGATAATGTCGGTTTCCGCTCGACTTTCGAATACTCACGTAAGTCCTCAGAAGGCGAGGCTCTTGGCTAACCAGATTCGAGGATTGGATGTAGAGGACGCGCTTGCAATTCTTGATATGTCCGTTCGAGGTTTCTCGAAGCCCTTGGCAAAGTTAGTTCGATCCGCGGTCGCGAATGCGGAAGATAAGAATAATCGCGACAAGACGGGTATAGATCTGGACAACCTATTTGTTAGCACCATTACTGTGGATCAAGGTCCTAGCAATTGGCGGATTAGAGCACGTGCGCAGGGACGGGCCGGATGGATACAGAAAAAAACAAGTCATGTAACGATCGTGTTGGACGAGCGTTAGGGCGAGGAGACGAGAGTGGGACAAAAAGTTCACCCTTATGGATTTCGGCTCGCAACTTTATATGGTTGGAAGTCGAACTGGTTTTCTGAAAAGCGTTATGCTGACCAAGTAGAAGAAGATCATACTCTCCGTAAGTATATAAAAAAGAAACTCTTTCATGCTGGCATCTCAAAGGTCGTTGTTGACAGGACCGGTGAAAAAGTTGTCGTAAACATTCACACCGCACGGCCTGGAATTCTGATCGGAAAGCGTGGTGCAGAGGTCGAAGTTTTACGTAAAGAGTTAGATGGGATCGCCACTGGTGAGGTGTTTATCAACATCAAAGAAATTAGGAAGGCAGAGCTCGACGCTCAACTGGTTGCTGAGAACATAGCTATGCAACTAGAACGTAGGGTGGCATTTCGACGGGCGATGAAAAAAGCGTTGACTTCGACGATGAAGTTCGGGGCAGAAGGAATTCGATTGGAATGCTCTGGTCGTCTAGGTGGTGCAGAAATGGGAAGGCGGGAGCGGTATCTTGAAGGTCGTGTTCCCCTTCATACCTTAAGGGCAGATATAGATTACGGATTGGCGGAAGCCAAGACTACCTACGGAATTATTGGTGTTAAGTGTTGGATCTTCAAGGGTGACGTCCCAGATAAGGAGATTCGAGGAGCGTCTCTCGCCGAGCGTGGCGATGAGCAGGCGGCAGCCAGGTAAAGGTCATGTTACAGCCAAAAAAAGTGAAGTACAGGAAGATGATGAAAGGCCGAATGAGAGGCAAGGCTTACCGTGGGAGCAATGTCTCTTTCGGGGACTTTGGATTGCAGGCGTTAACTGGCGGTCGGATGACTGCGCGCCAGATTGAAGCGGCTCGTATCGCAATGACTCGTCACGTGAAAAGGGGTGGGAAGATTTGGATACGAGTGTTTCCAGATAAACCGATTACGAAAAAGCCTGCCGAAACGCGAATGGGTAAGGGGAAGGGCAGCCCAGAAGAATGGGTTGCAGTCGTTAAGCCCGGCAAGGTTCTCTACGAGATGGAAGGCGTAAGTAAAGAGGTGGCGCAAGAGGCATTTAGATTGGCAGCTCATAAGTTACCTTTCAGGACACGCTTCGTACAGAGGGAGGAGCTGTGATGAAAGGAAAAGAGCTTTTGAAACTTTCAACAGAAGAGCTTCAGGCCAAGGAGAATGAAATACGGGGTGAGCTCTTTAATACCCGCGTTAAGCACGATACAGGCCAGTTGGAAAATACGGCCCGACTTCGTTCTTTGCGACGCGAGGTTGCACGAATTGAAACTGCGATTCGTGAAAAACGGGAGGAAAGTTCGTGAATCGCGGTCAGCGCAGAACTTTAGTTGGCACGGTAGTGGGTGACAAA
>CAYOGP010000224.1:3618-3920 GCA_964403555.1 uncultured Spirochaetales bacterium
GACAAAATGGATAAGTCTGTTTTGGTACGAGTTGAAAGGCTTGTGCGTGACAGATCCTTCAAGAAATACGTTCGTCGTTATTCTCGGTTTATGGCGCACGATGAAGAGAATAATTGTTCGATTGGCGACAAGGTACAAATCGTAGAACATCGTCCTCTTTCAAAACGAAAGCGCTGGAAAGTCCGCGCAAATATTGGAAAGGTCGGAGGCGCTTAGGTAACCCTAATGATTCAACCAGAGTCAAAACTCGAAGTAGCAGACAATTCCGGAGCTCGTAAGGTCGCATGCATACGTGTTCTTGG
>CAYOGP010000225.1:0-3844 GCA_964403555.1 uncultured Spirochaetales bacterium
TAAATCAACCCCAACAAAGGCCTCGGATTCATCTAAAGGCAAGAATGAGATATCAGCGCCAAAGGATCCGACGCCCTTTCGCCTCGGTTCCTTTGCAGGCAAGTCCAAACTTCTCAAGAGTGGATTAACGCCAATAATTTCTAAGACCGGCTTCTTTTGAGTAAGGACTATCTCACCCGTTACCTTCCAAACTGAAAAGACATAAGGGCTCGCAACCAACAACGCACTTCCTACAAGTATTCCTACCCTAGGAAAAAAAACTCTACCCGTAACTCTTCTTCGTATAAACTCCCATGTAATGAGTGTGCCGAGGATAGCCACAGGACCAAGTCCTTCAGGGCGAACTAGATAGGCAAGTCCGCTTATAATCCCGGCACCGAAAAACCACCTCTTCTTGGAAGTCGCCAGGGAACGCGAAAGACAAAAAAGTGCTCCGATAAAAAACGTTGCATATATGCCTTCACTCATAACGTCCGAAAAATAATCAATTGCCCGTTCCTGGATTACAAACAACAGAACACCAAAAAGAGCGGCTGTGTTCCCAAACTCACACCTTAAAAAAACATATAAAACAAGAGTACAAATACCTGACGAAAGAACAGAAACTGTTACAGCAGCGTTCGTCCAGCTCACTGACGAATCTAAAAGCGAATGCGCGAATGCTATTAAAACTGAATACAACGGATGGTAGTCGTGAGAAACAAGAGCCACCCAGTCATATTCGGCAGCTACCTGTGCCAATCGAATGAATTCGGGACCGTCATTGAACATCATTCCTGAACGCACCCAGGCAATGCAACGGAAGCTCATTCCGATCAACACTAGGCTTGCCAAAAGCAATGCTTCACTAGAGGAAATGGTTAAAGGGCGTTTAAAATCAGAAATTTTCATTCTGAACGGCGTGCGGCGGCGTCCACAACTCTAAGCGGGCTCAGCAAGAGCTCGAAGCCTTCATAGTCAAGTTGGCTCGGCCCATCGCATGGAGCTCGCGTCGGCTCAGGGTGGACTTCTACAAAAAGTGCATCAAGGCCTACGGCAGCACCGGCTCTCGCAAGCGGAATGACCATCTTGCAATCACCCCCAGTAGCCTCACCCGATGCCCCCGGGAATTGGACGCTGTGGGTGGCATCTAGACAAACTGGAGCCATAGTTCTCATCTCTACGAGACCTCGAAAATCAACGACCAAATTCCCGTACCCAAAAGTCGTACCACGCTCAGTTAAGAAAACGTTGTTAGCTCCTGTATTTCTCAGCTTTTCGACCACATGCCGCATATCATTTGGAGCTAGAAACTGACCCTTTTTTACATTTATGGGCCTTCCGGTCTCGGCACATGCATCCAGGAGGTCCGTCTGACGACAGAGAAAGGCGGGCACCTGGAGACAATCGACTACTTCCGCAACCTCTTTGACCTGGGCAACCTCATGTACGTCGGTTAGAACAGGGAGACCCAGCTCTCCCTGGACCTTAGAAAGCACCCTAAGTCCTTCTGTCACGCCTGGACCTCGAAAAGAACGCCAACTCGAACGATTAGCCTTGTCTACCGAAGCCTTAAAAACGAGCGGGAACCCGTGCGCCAAAGATCTCTCAGATAGAAATTTTGCTACCCGGAGAGTTTCGGATTCATTTTCAATTACATTTAGGCCCGCTATCAAAACGAGCGGTGATCCTTGTCCTAGCGGAATATTGGCAATTTGCATTCGTAGGCCTCCAGCCTCTTCTCTATAGCGGCCTTGAAACTCTTAGACACCCCTATCTCGGGGCTTCTGCAGTAATTGTTTGTTCGAACTTGCCGAGAAAGTTCGGCAGTTTCACCATTATTTGCTTCCAATTGGCGGGTTTTAGCTCACTAACCTGATTTTCGGATAATTCTTGACCGGCACGGAAAAGCGCTCTGGAGAAGATCTCGATCGTCTCCTTTTCGATAGCGACATCAAAAGAAAGGTCGTTGAAAGCCGCGAGGTCCCGGTAGCGGTAAATACTGCCATACGCTTGCCTAGTGTAAGCCTCTCGCACATGACTAATTAATGTACCTTCAACCGAACGACCTAGGATCATCGCAAACAACTCTGTGCAAACGTCTATAGCCATCTTGTGCAGCCCATCGTTCGGATTCTGAGGAGACAACTCGCGATGACGGTGATCGTAGTTTGAGCCTAAATCGACTTGGCACACTTCCTCAACATCGACTCTCTCAAAGACCTCACCAAGTGTTGATATCTCAACTCCCCATCCTCTCGAAATATCTGAACGAGAAATGAAAGCGAATTTCATACTGCATTCTCCAGCCAGTGGATACCTAAATGAATTCATGAACTCCAAAAGTGAATTATGAGGAAGAACCTCCTTCAACGCTTGCAAGAGCGGAAACACAAGTAAGCGGGTCACGCGACCATATAGAAAGTCACCGAATCGCGGGTAGTAACCCTTAACAAATGTATAGTCGAGATTGGGATGAGCCGCTGGGTATAAAAGCCTAGCTAGGAGTTCACGATCATAGTCCTTAATGTCGCAGTCATGAGTTGCTACCACCTCGACCGCAGGTTGCAGAAAAAGACAACCCATGGCTAACCATACAGAGCGTGACTTTCCTGCATGGCCCAAGTCAAATCCTTCCCTCTCAAGTTCTCGAACTAAAGACAAAATTCCGGGACCGTCGACCCAAACAAACTTAGGTGGTTCTCCCGACTGTGTTGAAATACCACTAAACTTGTTCGCGACCTTTAAATAGGTATCACGGTCAGGAGCTGCAATGCTTACGGCAATATCCGTCAGATAGTTAACCTTTCCCAACTCTCTAACAACATCATCAAGACCTTTGTGTTCAAGCTCCAGAGATAAACAGGGAAGGATCAAAGCCATAGGCCTCGATTCCCTGATCTCGTACAAGTCTGCATCCAGACGAATCCCCTGTCTTTCCCTAAGCATGGGTAACGTCGTAATCGATCCTGTCTGATAAAAATCTGGCACCTAAGAAAGGCTCGCAACCCAAACGCCATCAAGCAAGACGAAAAGATTAAGATAAATTCTTTTCAAAACAGTTCTAGTTGTGGGCTTGATCGGCCAATTCGCGTCAATTCTGTAAGAGCAAGACCGAGCAAACGCAGAGGCCGTACTCCCGCATCAGTCCGAAACAAAAGTTCCTCCGATACCTCAACGATAGCTTCACTTGATGAAATAGGAGATCTCAAGGTCCTTGTTCGAGTTACCGTCTCTCCATCTTCGTATGAAGCCTTCAGCGAAATCCTTTGCGAATTGAGACCTTCAAGCCGTAGCCCATGCGCAAGTTGATTAGAAAGATCCACAACCAGTTCCTGCAGAACCAACATATCGAGTTGTGGTTCTCGAAGAGTCGATTCCTGGCTCAAGCTTCGCGCATGAGGTGCCGAACGAATCCTATCGCGATCGAGTCCAAGAGCGGACGAATAAATAGAAGCGCCTTGCTTTCCTAAAACGGCGAGTAGCGTTTCCTTTGGGGCCGACAAGACGTCCGCCACTTTAACAATTCCAAGCTCCATCAGCTTTTCCTCAGTCCGAGGACCAACACCGGGTAAACAGGTAACACTTAAAGGATCTAGAAATTTCCTGAGGCTCCTGGAGGAGACCACTTCAATATCTCCATCTCCCGCCTCTCGTGCAGCAAGCATGGCAATAAATTTCACTGGAGAAAGCCCAATTTGGACTGGGAATCCAAATTCTTCCCTGACTTCCTTCACCAACATACCTGCAGCTTGAATAGATCCTTCCTCCCGGACTCCAAAGTCAAGAAAGGCGGCGGCGAGCCCAACGAGCTCAACTCGCTCAGCCCTCCCTCGAAAGAAGGCTCGTAGCCTATTTGACATGT
>CAYOGP010000226.1:0-3818 GCA_964403555.1 uncultured Spirochaetales bacterium
AATCCTGTTCCTCCTGCTTTTAAGGAGATTAGAAGAATAGGCGGACCAGAGCTGGACTGAAAAAGATCAACAACTTTTGAGCGATCTCGAGTACTTCCGTCGATTCGCGCAAAAGCGACTTTCGACCGTTTAAGTTCAGGTTCAACAAGGTCCAAAAGGGAAGTCCATTGCGAAAAAATTAGAGCTTTATGGCCGGCGCTGATAGCAACGTCAAGAGTATCCATTAACAGTGCAATTTTTGACGAAGTTTTTATTCGTGATCCAGGTAATAAACCACCATGGCAGCATGCTTGTCTCAATCGTAGGAGAGCCTCAAGTGCCCCCAATACGTTGGTGTTGCGACCCTCTAGCTGTCTAACGAGCTCAGGAATTTGGGCAGCCCGAATAGTGTTGTAAGTCGTGCGTTCTTCCTCCGTAAGTTCGCAGGATAAAGTGAGTGTTTGTCTCTTCGGGAGCTCAGGAGCAACTGATGCCTTGTTTCTTCTCAAAAAGAAAGGACGAATTCGGGCTACTAAACGTTCAGCAGCTTTCTGGTCTCCTAATTCTACTGGACGAGCAGTCCGGTTCTGGAAGGAACGTTTACTTCCTAACAGTCCCGGGTTTAAAAATTCAAAAATACTCCATATTTCTTCGAGTCTATTTTCAATTGGTGTTCCTGTAAGGGCGACTCTGCCTTTCGCGTCTAACGCTTTACAAGCCTTCGCAACCTGGCTGTCCGAATTTTTTATTGTTTGAGCTTCGTCTATTACAGCCGTGTCGTATTTAAGTGAGCTTAAGGTGTCGAGGTCTAGTCGTAATATTGAATAGCTTGTTAATATGATGTTTGCGGTAGTGTCAATTTTACGATCGGTTCCGTGGTAAAGACATATCCGAAGGTCAGGACGAAAAAGTGCGGATTCTCTGCTCCAATTAGTAAGCACACTCGTCGGCGCAATAATGATTGCTCGGCCTGGAGTCAAGGATGCCAATGTCTGAACCGTTTTCCCTAAACCCATGTCGTCGGCAAGTAAAACTCCGAAACCTGACCGAGTTCTGCTGGAAAGAAAATGAGTTCCTACTTGTTGATATTTACGTAACTCGCCCCGGAAACCATCGGAGATTAAATTCGCTTTTTCGTTGAATGTTATCAATTGTTCAATATCTCGAGCGTGTTCAGGTCTTTTAAGTTTCGTAGAATCACATAGTTCGAGTAGGCTGAGTTGTCCTGAGGATGGTAGAGTCTGAGTCTTCGCTGCTTTTAGACAATCGACGAGGTCGGCCAGCTCCTCTCCATGTTCTCTTAGCCATTCAATAGGTACTGGTGAAAATCCGCCTTCTGTTAACGGGACTAATGAATCGTTCGACTTCCAAGAATTCACAATTGTAGTTGCGTCTACAGATCTACCTTCAGGATCTTCGAAGCGGATAATATCTGTGATATCTGCAGACGAAGGTTTCAAGGGGCCAGAATAGAAAAAACTTTCGTGTCCATCGTTTTTTAATTTGTACCTATCTGAGCGGAGTTGCTTCGAAATTTCTATAGCTTCGGTTCCGCCAACAAGAGTCACGTGTCCCGACTTAAGACCGAGCTGCTTACGTAAATCTTCTGCTACTTGTCTTTCCTTATTAATGTCTCGAAGTGGTATTTCATCTCCTAAGCACTGTAGACGGGTTCCATCGAGTCTTGCTATGGGGGGGTCTCCATAGACGATCGTCGCGAACACCTGTAGTTGTTCCTTGTTTCGTTTAGTTTCAATCAGAGGGTAGGGAGTGAGGTGCCTTGCTTCGGGAAGTCGGGTCGTTAATTTTTCTATTCGAATTTCTCTTCGAAGTTCTGGAATGATTTCGGTAACCAATTCGGTGGCGTCATTTGGAGAAAAAATCTCTCCCTGTGAAAAGCGTCTTAAGAATCGTGCGGACAATCCGGATTGACCGAGGCGGCGAATTTTTCCATTTGCGAGCACTACTTCGTCACCGAGGTGCTCATCTACAGGAGGTTCTCTGAACAGCTTTAGGATTAAATCGTCTCCTAAATCTTGGATTCTTGCAACGAGCTGAACGGGTGTTCCAGACGTCTCTATTGCTCTTCCATCAAGAGTGACCTCTTGGCGACCTTCGAGTTGCTCTAGGAGTCGGTGGATCAGTCCTCTTGGAAGCCTGCCTGAACGCTGGCTTCCCAAAGTAACTTCGATTTCAAGATCGGCGTTAGTCGCCGATATTCTGGGTCCTTTAATTCGACCCCTAGCTATTGCGGTCAGAGTACCTCTTAGGGGCTCTCGTTTGGATTGGCTGCAGGCAAACCGCTCGAAAGCAAGTCCGTTTTCTGTGCGAGAGAAGGCATATTCGAGGCTCGAAAGAGTAGATTCTGGAAGGTCCGAGAGTTTTTTTGTTTTGGCACCACTACGACAAGCGATAACAGTAGCGAGGACATGTTGACAGGGGTCGTCATCCTCACAGTCACACTCCCAGTCCTCTAGGGTGGGATAAAGGATGGCCGTTGGAGTTGTTACAGAGCCCGGAATATCGAGACGACTTATAATTTCCTCCGGATCACTTTTTACCACTAGTACTCTTCCTGCTCGCGCCATTTCGACTCCACGAGACCAGGGGCCACGAGTAGATTCCTCTCGTAAGATTTTAAAGAGTTTCTCCAAATTTCCTGATGACATGACAGTTAAGCTAGCGATCTTGGAGGACGAAGCGAAATTTCGTTTAGACAAACCGAAACTTCGCTAAACAGTGAATGAGGTTTGGCTTGTACTATGTCCAAAGACTATATAACGCCTGAAGGATTTCGAGCTTTAGAAGAGGAGCTCGATCGACTATTTCGTTTTGAACGACGTAAGGTTACGGCAGAAGTGTCCGCGGCAGCAGCTCTTGGAGATCGGTCCGAAAATGCCGAATACATATACGGCAAAAAGAAGTTGAGGGAAATCGATGGAAGGATTCGTTACTTGTCAAAACGACTTGATGAGTTGGAGGTAGTCAGAGATTTACCGGGAGACGATTCTCGAATCTATTTTGGTGCATGGGTGTCGCTGACTGATCTCAACTCGAACGAGCGTTTTACTTATCGATTAGTAGGTCCGGATGAGTCTGATGCAGGTGCTGGGTCTATTAGTTTTAAGTCCCCTTTGGGGAGAGCATTGCTTGGGCGCCAAGTAGGGGAGGAGTGTCGAGTGAGATTGCCTAAGGGTGCTCGACATCTGGGAATCGAACGGATTAGCTACGAGATCTCGCATGAGCATTAGAAAGGTAGGTTGTTGGATCTTTGCGTACGGGTCACTTATTTGGAAACCTGAATTTCCGTACTTGACTAAAAGAGTAGCGACCTTGGAGGGGTTCACGCG
Organism: uncultured Spirochaetales bacterium; assembly: GCA_964403555.1. Classification (GTDB taxonomy): domain Bacteria; phylum Myxococcota_A; class UBA9160; order UBA9160; family UBA6930; genus UBA6930. The sequence goes on from CAYOGP010000226.1 coordinate 3,330, forward strand.
TCGTTTTTGGCAGGGCTCGATTGACCATAGAGGAATACCGGGGTCTCCAGGGCGAGTAGTGACGCTAGTGAAGGATCCAGATGGTTGCTGTGAAGGGCTGATATTTGGTGTGTCAGATGTACGCCGCGAAGAAATTTTGAGCTCCTTGGACGTTCGTGAAAAGGGCGGGTACGAGCGTAATGTTTATCCGGTTACTCCTAGAGGAAGTACTGGGACGAAAGTAGAGGCGTTGGTGTATAGGGCCGGGCCTAGTAACCCGAACTTTCTTGGGCCTGCAGACGTAGAATCTATAGCCAGACAAGTACGTGGTTCATCTGGCCCGAGCGGAGAGAACCTGGAGTACGTGCGCAACCTCCATGAGTCGTTACGAAACCTAAGGATCCGGGATTCGCATGTCACCGAACTCGCAATGGCATTGGATACGTTAGGAGGGAATTAATGGTCGAGTTGCTGGCACAGTGAATGTATCAGTTTTGTTCGTCTTGTTTC
>CAYOGP010000227.1:0-3784 GCA_964403555.1 uncultured Spirochaetales bacterium
AAGGGTGATCAGATTGCTTTGTCACAATCGGCAAAAGATTGTCAGTAGAAAATAATTCGTTGTCACTCTTCATTTCGTGTTCCCTTCATGCGCGAATGTAACGGGAGCTTAGTCCCGCCGGTAGGGCCGGCCAAGATCAGAGGGCCCTTGATTTCGTTTGGAGCTTACAGTTAAAGCAAGAATTGTCGCTACATAGGGAAACATCAACCAGAGCGGATAAGACACGGAAAAACCTTCGGCTTGGAGTCTGAACTGAAGAGCATGTGTGGCCCCAAAGAATAGTGCTGCGGCAAGCACCCCTGAAGCCCTCCAGCCCCCAAAAATCACAATTGCCAATGCGATAAAACCTCTTCCTGCTGTCATATTTTCCGAAAATACGTGAGCATCGGACAGTGTAAGAACAGCGCCTCCTAATCCGGCCATGGCTCCACCGAATATGATCGCCAACGTGCGAACCTTAAGTACGTCCACGCCTTCCACCTCTGCGGCAACCGCAGATTCGCCTACCGCCCGCAATAGCAACCCAGGCCTCGTGAATTTGAGAAATGCTCCAACCACTGCGATAACTAATAACAAAAGAAACGAAAATACAGTCTGGTCTTCGAGAATCGGAACTCCTAACCACCGAAATTGCTCGACCTGAGGCGCGATTTGTAGATCGCCAGAATACAGACTCTGCATTGCGACACCCGTTAGTCCTAACAAAAGGAGGTTAAAGGCCATGCCGGTTACAATCTGATCCCCTCGCTTGTAGATGGTCACCCATGCAAAGCACGCAGCCAAAACCGAACCAATAAGTATTGCCCCACTGACACCGACCCATATCTCTCCGGAAGACGAACCAGCAGCGTACCCGGCAAAAGCTCCTGCAAGCATGATGCCCTCTAGCCCAACATTTATTACTCCCGATCTCTGAACTACCAGTTCGCCAATTGCGGCAAATCCGATAGGTGCAGCTAGCCTAAGTGCCGCCTCTAAGAGCTCGACCGTCATAAGAAAAGCCACATGATTGCTCTCATTATTCGCTCGCTCGGCGAAGAAGAGCAGGAGTTGTAATTGCCGACACAAGAACTACCAATCCTTGTATTACCTCAGTCACTTGAGCAGATACTCCGGCATTACGTTGCATACCGTAAGATCCCGCCTCAATGATCCCAAAAAATAAAGCCGCCCAGATAACATTCAGTGGCTGTAATCGCGCTAACAAAGCAACCGCAATAGCCGTGTAGCCGGTTCCAGGCGAAAACCCAGAATAGAGCCGACCAGTGACCCCCATCACCTCAAAAGCACCAGCAAGTCCAGAAATCGAACCGGCTACAAGCAAAGCATACACTCCAACTGCATTAGGAGAGATTCCTGCATAAAAAGAAGCATGAGGATCTGCGCCCACAGATCTCCAACGAAAACCAGAAGGCGAATCCCGAAAGAATCGTTGACACAAGATTGCTAAGAACACGCCAAACACAATTCCAAGATGCAATCTATCAATCGCGGGGAGGCGGGTAACTTCAGGTAAGAGTCTACTTTGAGGGAAAATCGAGCCCGTTTCGCCTAACGGCCCTAAAACCGACCATGCGACTAACTGAATAGCAACGAAGTTCAAAAGAATAGTGGAGATAACCTCACTCACCCCACGTTTAAATCGAAGCCACGCAGCAATGGACGCCAATGTCGCTCCTCCAATACCTCCGAATAAAGCAACTATCGGAAAAACGAAAACCGCCGGAAGGCCTTCTAACAGTATCGATGACGGCAACGTCGCGATCGCTGTTGCGAACAGTGCCCCAAAATACATTTGTCCTTCTGCACCAATATTCCAAACCCCTGCACGAAATGTGAGCGTGACAGCTAGTCCAGTTAATAGCAGTGGGGCTGTTTTTAGAGCGGTTACCTTCAACGCGGGGAATGAGCCAACCGCACCTTTCCACATTGCACCAAGCGCAAAAATCGGGTCATGACCCAAGAACACTAGAAGCGCGGCTGCGAATAAAAGAGAAATTCCCACCACGCAAAGTGGGGTAAAAAAATAAATCCACTGCCAAGACCGCGAGCCCATTACTTCGTTTCGCCAGATAACATTAAGGAGCCCACACTTTCCTTAGACGCGTTTTTCTCGCACGCCAAAAGTCTTCCTGATCGCATTACAAAAATGCGGTCTGAAAGCTTAAGTAATTCATCAAGGTCAGCAGAGATGACAAGAACAGCCTTACCTGCCTGTCTAAGCTCTAATAGTTGCCTATGTACAGCATCAGCCGCAGATTTATCCAGACCTCTGGTCGGTTGAAAAGCAAGCAATCCAGACGTCGCGGACTCTATTTCTCGCGCGACGCTCACTTTTTGGGCATTCCCCCCCGAGAGAGATAGAACAGAAGCAGAGGGATTTTCGGGTCTTATTTCGCACCTCTCAATCACTTCTCTAGCATAGCGATCTATCGGTTTATGCTTCATTCGCCAACGAGAGAAGAACCTTTGGTCATCGTAGGAGCCTTTGAGCACTAAATTCTCTGCAATCGTGAGCCCACCTACCAAGCCACCCATCAGTTTGTTACCTGAGAGAATACTTACACCCGCAGCGCGAAGAGTTTGAATCGTGGGTAAAAGCTCATTATTCCCAACGATAAAACGCCCCTTCAAAACAGGACGAATTCCAACAAAAACCTCCTCGAGCTCCTTTTGCCCATTACCCTCAACGCCTGCAATACCCACTAACTCACCACTTCGTATTTCGAGATTAATATCGCTAAGAGCGCTTCGTGCTGTTGCACCGGCTGCAAAAAGACCATCCAATTTAATCTTAGTCAACCCTTCTGTTCTCGCCGTTGAGACACGTGTCTGAAAATCGCCCGCGCCAATCGCCATGGCCGCCAAATCTGCAGCGCTCACTGAACCTTGGACATGAGTAGATATTGTATTACCCCTCCGAATTACCGTAATGCGATCGGCGACCTCAATCACCTCATCCAGCTTGTGTGATATAAACAGAATCGAACACCCCTGATTTTTTAGCCTCTTTAAAACGCCGAACAAAGAATCGGCCTCACGTGGCGTCAAGACGGAAGTGGGCTCATCCAGAATCAAAAAACGCCCTCCTCGAATAAGTGATCGGATCAATTCAGCACGTTGTCTATCGCCGGCGGAAAGATCAGCCACTTTGCAATCCGTAGGAACATCAAGTTTGAAATCCCGAGCCAGGGCTTCCACTTTAGACTTGAAGTAAGACTCATTGTATCTGAGCCCCTTAGCTGAAAAAGCAATATTCTCTGGGACGGTGAGTTGAGGAATCAACATCGAGCGTTGGTAAACCATGGCTACACCTAGCCCAATAGCTCGCGCCGGTGACCACGTTTTAAAAGCAGTGGGGCTTATTCGCTTTCCAAAGAGAGCCACAACTCCAGCATCAGGTCTAATGAAGCCTGAAAAGATGCCGGCGAGAGTTGATTTGCCGGCACCATTTTCCCCCACGAGGGCATGAATTTCCCCAGAACGACAACTTAAGCTGGCGCCCTTCAGCGCCACGCTAGTTCCGAATTTTTTTTCAACTCTCGTCGCCTCAGCGAGGATCTCGTGTACAGCCATACATCAGTCGCCTAGGGCTTCAACGCTGGAAATTGAAATGTGTCCCGACCGGATCTTTTCCTTCACTACCTCTAAATCAAATTTAATCTCGGGTTCTATATTAGCTGCCAGATTGTTATTCCAAACGAAATCAACGACCCTATCGGACATACCTAGAAGTCGGGGTTCCGCGACAAAATTACCCGACAAAACCTCGCGCGCGAGTTTT
>CAYOGP010000228.1:0-3772 GCA_964403555.1 uncultured Spirochaetales bacterium
CGAATAGCCACATGGAACATTAATGGTCTTCGAGCTCGACTTGATTATCTAAAATTATGGCTAGAAGAGAGACAGCCGGACCTGATCGGACTTCAGGAATTGAAACTCAGCGAGGATAAGTTTCCCTACGAAGATCTTCTAGAGGTAGGTTATCACGCTCAAGCTCACGGACAGAAAGCCTGGAACGGAGTAGCGGTACTTTCAAAGAAAAAGGTAGAACTGGTTCAAAAAGGGCTTCCTGGGCAAGACGACTTTGGATCGAGGATGATTCACGTAAAAACTGACAAACTGTCTTTTATAACTATTTACGCGCCGAATGGTAAAAACCTCTCTCATGCTGACTACGCAAAAAAACTGGAGTGGTACGACGAGCTCACGAACTACTTGAAGAATACGCAATTCTCAGCGAGCCCATCAATACTTTGCGGTGATTTCAATATCTGCCCAACACCCTTAGACACGTGGGACGAAGAAAGGCTCGCAGGAGCGATTTTTCACACGACGGCTGAACGCGATCGCATTTCAAAGTTAAACGCTTGCGGCTTGAACGACATTTTTCGAGAATTCAACCCAAGTTCAAAAGACTTCTCGTGGTGGGATTATCGAGGAGGAGCATTCTACAAAAATCACGGACTTCGCATTGATTTTCTCTATGGCTCCTCGGACATTTTAAGCTCTGTAAATGCCTCAACAATTGATCGTGATTACCGAAAAAAGAAAGAAGGGCTAACCGCATCTGACCATGCACCTGTTATTGCTGATATAGAATAAACTTAGGAGAAAACAATGAGCAACCGTATTTTTACTCAGGAAGAACTTGACTCTTTTTGCCGTTCTGGAAAGACCAGGGTCGCAGAGGCACTCGCGACCAAAGATCCTAAAATAGCGTTGAAAGAGTTCGAGCACGTTTTGGATCTTTTTAAACAATTTCCCGCCCTCTACCATGGTTGGATTCCATCACTTTTCAGCTTTCTAGACAAACGATATGGGCATGAGGCTACCAAGGGGCTCACGAACTTCGAGCATGTCCTGTCGAAATCTGCCGCCTCAGGGATGGACTTAAAAGCCATCAGCGCAACACAAGAAGATCCTACAAAGGTCTTCTCTGAAAAGTTAGATAAAGGTGATTTTGAAGGTGCTGGCCTTTTCTTTGATCAAATTGACAAAGGCTCCCGCGATCTTCACGACTACTATAGGGACTATGTAAGCTACATCCTCTCTGGCATTTACCACGAATTTGGAGTTGAGATTCTTTCGGAAAGTCTCCGGGCAAGCAGCGAAAAGGACTGGATGCCGTGGATGATGGAAGACATCGAATCCGAACCTAGCGAACGATTGATTATGTGGTCGGAACTGCTTTCAGTCGCAAATTTCGGAACGATCAGCATTGTTGAAGAAGATGACCGATTCGTGATGACCCAGAATCCCTGTGGAAGTTGTGGTAGAGCGCACCGAGAGGGACGCTACGATTCCGATTGGGGCTTAGCAACGGTGAAGGAAAAACACCCTATCACCTACGATGAAGGCGGTACCCCCGTTTATCGCTCCCACATCCCAATGATGCACTTTATAATGCCGGTGGAAAGGATTGGCGCGCCCTGGCCACTGATTCAATGCCCCAGGACAAAAGCCGGTTCTTGCAAAATCACCTTATTCAAAGATTCTCGGAAACCTGTTCCACAAACTGAGGCACATTTTAGAGATTAGTAAGAAAAAGGAGTCAAAATGAAGCAAAGCAAAGATCGTTTCTTGATTACCCATGTAGGAAGTCTTCCTCGCTCACGGGAGCTCTCAGACCTTTTAATAAGAAGAGAGTCAAAGGAAAAATACGACGAAGAGGAATATCGAGAACTGTCTCGGGCGGGTGTGCAGACCGTTATTAAAGCACAAGTTGACTCCGGGATAGACGTCATAAATGACGGCGAGCAACCTCGGGTGGGTTTTCAGACCTATGTGCCGGAAAGAATGACCGGATATGGAGGAGTTACTGAACGTATGCCCTTCCAGTGCTTTTCGGATTATCCAGATTTTTTAGAAATTTGGCAGAATCGGCAAATCAAAACTTCGAAGGTATACGATGCACCCGCTGCTACTGAGAAGATTAAATACGTGGGATTCGATGACGCTCGTTTTGAATGCGACACCTTCGACACATGTTCCGCAGAGGTCGAAGGACAATATTCTGAACGTTTCATGACTGCAGCCTCACCCGGTATCGTAGCCACAACATGCCAAAATGGAGGGGCATACGACACCTATGAAGGTTACGTAAGGGCCCTCGCTCGAGAACTAAAGAAAGAATACGATCTGATTCACGAGCGCGGTTACCTCCTTCAACTTGACTGTCCTGATCTCGCAATGGAGAGAGGAGGACTTTTTCAAAAGGGCAGTGATGCAGAATTCCTAGATGTGGTGTCGCTGCACGTAGATGCCATCAATTCAGCAGTTAGCGACATACCAGCCGATAGAATTCGCCTACACGTCTGCTGGGGTAACTATGACGGTCCTCACGAATGGGATCCGCCTCTTGCAGATTTACTACCAATTCTGTACCAGGCGAAGATCGGTGGGCTCTCGATTGAACTCGCGAATCCAAGGCATCAGCACGAATACGAAGCCTTTAAGACCCATCCGTTGCCAGATGATATGGTCCTACTTCCAGGAGTTCTTGATTCAACTACCAACTACGTCGAACATCCTCAAATTTGCTGCAAACGTATCATTGAGGCAGTAGAAGCCGTAGGAGATCCAACGAGAGTTCTACCAAGTACCGATTGTGGATTTGGAACATTCGCTGGCTGGGAAATGGTCGGAGCCAACATCACATGGGCAAAATTCCGGGCCCTACGAAAAGGTGCAGACCTTGCTGCCAAGCAAGTATTTTCTTAAATGGAAAACATTAGTATGCTAATTGCAGGAGCAAACCATGACTAAAAACGACGTCCGTTTCATCGATACTTGTGGGGCCCGCTCGAAGGATCTCAACCTTTGGCCAGCGGTGATCATCACCAAGGAAGAGATTGAAAGTGAGGCTGAACGCCTCGCATCCCTAGATCGCCCAGATAATGGCCGAAGACAATCAATCATCGCACACCCACGGGCAGAAGCCCCAGGGCTAGGCCTTGCTCCAGGAATTCGCGTGACGCTAGAAGTCCTTCTTCCTGGGGAGCGCACAGAACGCATTCGTCACAATTCAACACAGGTGAACTTTTGTATCGATGGAAGTGGACATACAATCGTTGAAGGGAAACGGTTCGACTTCGAGCAATACGATGTAATTAATTTTCCAAGTTGGCACACGTATCATCATGTAAACGACACCGATCGACCACAGGTTCGCTTAACCTATTCGAATGCTGCCCTTCTCGAAACCCTCAATGTTCATGTTATTGAAGAAGATCCTCCTCCAGTTGAAGCAGTCGAAGAGCTCGAACAAGAACCAGAGGACTCTAAAACACAGAGCCCATATGGAACTTTTCAAGTTGGTGACGACGGTGCCTGGTTGATGCCTTACGAAACTATCGTAAACCCCCCTACAATTGAATCGAAACCTCTCCATTGGTCATGGCAAGAGCATTTAAAAATCCACCTCGACAAACTGGCTGCTCTCGGGAAAGACTACGTCGGACGCCGTGTATATCTTTGTTACAACCCGCGAACCGCCGGAACAAATGGTACAACACCCAATTTTTTCGCGACAATTTGTATTCGTCCAGCTGGGATTGTTGACCGGCCCCATCGTCATATATCTGCTGCTATAAATTATTATTTT
>CAYOGP010000229.1:0-3717 GCA_964403555.1 uncultured Spirochaetales bacterium
CCAATAGCCGCTCCTTGTCCTCACTCGCTAAGTCTTCTTTCGCTTCGGCCAAAATCGTTTCAAGGCTCTCCTTCTCTTCTGGACCAAGCTTATCTCCATTTTCAGAGAGATTTTTCTCCGCACCGTATATCAACGAATCAAGCTGATTTCTGCTTTCAATCGACTCACGACGATCTTTATCCTCTTCCGCGTGGGCCTCAGCCTCGTTAACCATCCGATCGATTTCATCGTTCGCAAGTCCACCAGACCCTTCTATACTGATGGATTGTTCCTTATTCGTTGCAACATCTTTTGCATTGACGGCAAGAATTCCATTCGCATCAATATCAAAAGTAACTTCAATTTGCGGAACACCTCGAGGGGCAGGAGGGATGCCATCAAGGATAAACTTTCCGAGCTCACGGTTGTCCGAAGCCATTTCCCTTTCTCCCTGGAGGACTCGGATTTCCACTTGAGGTTGATTATCCGCAGCCGTTGAAAAAACCTGGCTCTTTTTGGTCGGAATAGTTGTATTCCTCTCAATGAGTTTTGTCATAACGCTACCCATAGTCTCTATTCCGAGTGAAAGTGGCGAAACGTCCAGAAGCAAAACGTCTTTCACGTCGCCGGCCAGGACCCCACCCTGTATTGCGGCGCCTAAGGCAACTACTTCGTCAGGATTAACAGTATGGCTGGGCTCTTTCCCGAAAAGCGATGAAACTTTTTCCTGCACTAAGGGAACTCGTGTAGAGCCCCCAACCAGAACCACTTCATCAATTTCCGAAGGTGACATGCCAGCGTCAGATAACGCCTGGCGACATGGTTCGAGGGTTCTCTCAACCAGATCCCCAACAAGTTGTTCAAACTTTGGTCTGGAGAGCTTCATGTTGAGATGTTTCGGGCCGTTCTGATCCGCGGTCACGTAGGGAAGGTTTATATCAGTACTTGGAGCCGTAGAAAGTTCTATCTTCGCCTTTTCCGCCGCCTCTCGAAGTCTCTGCATCGCCATTGAGTCTTGAGACAAGTCAACGCCTTGTTCCTTTTTAAACTCAGAGACGAGATAATCGATTATTTTCTGATCTAAATTGTCTCCACCCAAATGCGTATCACCATTTGTGGACTTGACCTCCACGACATTCTCACCAACTTCTAAGATGGAAATATCAAATGTCCCGCCACCAAAGTCGTAAACAGCAATCTTTTCGTCAGCTTTTTTATCAAGTCCGTACGCCAAAGCCGCTGCCGTGGGCTCGTTAATAATTCTCTTGACATCCAACCCTGCAATTTTTCCAGCATCTTTCGTCGCCTGGCGCTGTGCGTCGTTGAAGTAAGCAGGAACCGTAACAACTGCACCCGTAACCTCTCCTCCGAGATAATCCTCGGCCGCCTTCTTAAGTTTCTGGATAATCATGGCTGAAATTTCCGGCGGTGAGAATGTCTTGTCATCAATGTCTATTCCGACAACCCCGTCTCTTCCCTCTACCACTTTGTAAGGGACTAGTTGAGTTTCCTCAGGAACCTCGGATAATCTACGCCCCATGAAACGCTTAACCGAATAAATTGTTCTTTCGGGGTTTGTTACAGCCTGACGTTTGGCCACTGCCCCTACTGGTCTCTCACCTTCATCGGTAAAAGCAACAACTGAGGGCGTAGTTCGGCCTCCCTCTTCATTCGTGATTACCGTTGGCTGTCCACCTTCCATAACAGCAACCACGGAATTGGTCGTCCCCAGGTCTATTCCAATTACTTTTCCAGTATCTGACATTTTCTTGCGTGTCCTTTTGAACTTGTACTATTGCGAGTAACGTAAATAAACCTGTGATCCCTCCTGTCATTGTCAAGCTAAAGAGGGTGCCTAAGGCTTAATAAAAACATTCGAAATCATGAGCCATGCTCCGAAGAAACTGCCTATCTCGGAAGACAAGCCAATTTCATCCTTTGAGAATTAAGTATGGGGTTAAAAAGCCCCTTTTTAACTCAAGAGACGTCCTTTTAGGCAACTAAAATTTACTAATCCTCGGGGCCCTGTTCACATTTTCTGAGTTTAGGTTATCTACATATCCGAATATCAGATTATAGGAGATCAATGGAATCCGGTGCCGAATTACAGAGAACTTTTAAAGTCTTGGCGGATTCCACTCGCCTAAGACTCCTCTCTGCTCTGAGCGAAGGAGAGTTCGCCGTACAAGAATTGACTAAGGCCCTCCAACTGCCCCAACCGAAGGTTTCACGACACCTAGGAATCATGAAAAACGCTGGGGTAGTAACTGACAGGAGGGACGGCTCCTTCGTTATATACAGACTGGTAGACAAACCTCCCACTCATTGGGCTGCTTCGTGGAATACAGCAAAGCTAGCGCTTGCGGACGATCCTCAAGTAGCTGCAGATCGCACCGGGTTGTCTCAAGTTTTAAAGGATCGCGCAACTCCGAGTCGCAGCTTCTTTGATTCGGTAGGAGGAGACTGGGACCAACTACGAAAGGTTTTAAAAGACGACCTCTTGCGCGCCAAAGCAATAGAGCAACTCGTCCCACGAGAGCTAACCGTTGCAGACATCGGAACAGGTACTGGAATCCTCGCGATTCAGCTCCTTGCTCTAAATGCGAAGGTGATAGCAGTAGACCGATCGATTTCAATGCTCGAGGCCGCACGCGACAGTCTATCAGCGAATGATTTAAAAAGGATCGACTTGCGCCGAGGCGATGCAAGTCAATTACCTATTGAAGATAATTCTGTTGATGCTGCGTTTGCCCATATGGTTCTGCATTACCTTGCACGCCCACTTGACGCAGTCCGCGAAATGGCACGAATAACGAAACCTGGAGGAAAGGTAATCATAGTTGATTTTATTTCTCATAGTGAAGAATGGATGCGAGATGAATTGCATATGCTTTGGCTTGGGTTTGACCCTAAAGAGCTGAAACAAATGTTGAAGACTGCGGGACTCACGGATGTAAATTGCACAATACAATCAGAGATCTCTAATACACCTGAATTACCGAGGACTTTAATAGTCTCGGGGATTAGAAGTAGCACGAACCAAGTATGAAGTTTCCTTTACTCGACAAAATTCTCTCGCAACGGGTAGCTCTACTCGATGGCGCAATGGGAACCAACATACAGCAAAAGAACCTCAACGAGGAAGAGTTCAGAGGACTCGAGTTCCGCGATCATTCCTATGAGCAATTAGGAAACAACGATCTCCTGTCTATTACACAGCCAGATGTTGTATTCGAAATCCATCGAGACTTTCTAGATGTAGGATGCGACATAATAGAAACAAATACCTTTAATTCGAATTCAATTTCACAAACACATTATGGTACATCCGATTACATACGTACTCTGAACCTATCCGCAGCTGGAATTGCCCGGCGTGCTGCAGAAGAAGCTATCAAGAAGGACCCCTCGAAACCACGTTTCGTAGCGGGGGCAATAGGACCGACGAACAAAACCCTATCGCTATCACCCGATGTCGACGACCCGGGCTTTCGGGATATTAATTTCAAAGATTTGTACGCGAGCTATCTAGATCAGGCCAGAGCCCTTTTAGAGGGAGGCGTCGATCTGTTTATGATCGAGACCGTCTTTGATACCCTAAACGCGAAGGCTGCCCTACTTGCGGCCGAAAAGGCCTCTCAGGAAAAAGACAAGAACGTTCCTATTATGCTCTCCGTAACTATCACGGATCGATCAGGTCGAACCGGAAGTTGCCCAGAAACAGTTCCTTCATGAAAC
>CAYOGP010000230.1:0-3717 GCA_964403555.1 uncultured Spirochaetales bacterium
ACTCATTACCACCAGGACCACGTTGGAGGGGAGATCTTTGGTCAAACCATTGAAGGAGTCGGGAAACTTCTTGAGGAAATCTCAATTCCTATCCACGTCCATAAAGAGGAAGCCCAAGGCCTGAAAAAAGTTACTGGGGCATCGGAATCGGATCTTATAAAGCATGAGAGTGGTGACGTCATTTCTCTTGGGGGCGTGAAGATTCGCCTCATTCATACCCCCGGCCACACTCCGGGATCACAATGTTTTCTAGTGGAATGTGGGAACGAGTCAGGGCGGCTGGTTTCGGGAGACACCCTCTTCCTTGGAAGTTGCGGGCGAGTAGATCTGCCTGGAAGCGACCCCGAAGCCATGTACGACAGCCTACATAAAAAACTCGCGCGCCTACCCGACAACACGCTTCTATACCCGGGGCACAGGTACGCACCAGCCGCGTACTCAACAATGGGTGAAGAGAAGGAACGCAATCCCTACCTGAGAGTAACCGAACTCGCCACGTTCTTAGAATTTTTGGGGGCTGGTTGAGCTTGAGCCCTTTGTACCAGTGGCTTTTGGCCACAGCTTTAACAACTGACACACTCGGGCTAGTCTCGGGTACTAATTAACATTTCGGAGAGAATTGCCATATGAAGATCTTGGTCTGCCTAAAGCAGGTCCCTCACCAGGACGCACGTTTAGATATCAAATCCGATGGAAGCTGGATTCAAGAAGACAGCATCAAATTTGAAATTAACAGTTACGATACTTACGCTCTCGAAGAAGCTTTACGTATCAAGGACGAAAAAGAAGCTGAGGTAGTCGTCGCATCGATCGGACCTGATAGAACCACCCAAGCGCTACGTACCGCCCTCGGAATGGGGGCTGACCGCGCAGTTCATGTGAATGATGAATCTGTAGAGGGCTCTGACGCTCTTTCTATCGCCAAAATTCTCGCTGCAATTGGTAGCGAAGAATCGCCAGACTTAGTCTTTACAGGTTTTATGGCCGATGACGGCAACTTTGCCTCAGTTGGTCCAATGCTTGCGGAGCTTTTAGACATGCCACACGCTACGGCCGTCATGAATGCATCTCTAGAGGGTGGAAAACTAATTGCGGAACGTGAACTCGAGGGGGGCGCTCTAGAGGTAGTTGAATTGCAATTACCTTGCCTCCTGGCTGTTCAAACTGGCATTAACCAAGTCCGATATGCGTCGTTAAAGGGCATAATGGCAGCCAAGAAAAAGCCTTTAGACACCAGGTCGGCCGCGGATCTTGGCATTCAAGAGCTTGTCGGCACCAATGCAGCGAAAATCAAAGTTCAGGAAATCTACGTGCCCCCTAAAACACAAGGCGCAGAGATTCTCGAGGGGTCTGCTACCGATGTGGCTAAGGGACTCGTCGCAAAAATAAAGGAACTCGGACTTTTATAATTAGACCGGTGCAGATTTGACTGAAATCCAGAAACCCTCCGAACCAGAAAGGAACATCCAATGGGTAACATCCTTATAGTTGCCGAAATGCAGAACGGATCGATTCGAGAATCAAGTTACGAGCTCGCAAGCTTCGCTCAGAAAATTGCTGATCCCAGTCAAGTGAATAGTCTCGTCATCGGTGAAGGCGTGACAGACGAAGCGAATGCATTTGCTGCAAAGGGCGGAGGCTCAGTCACCGTTGTCGACAACTCTGCAGTAAGTAACTACTCGGCAGAAGCCTACAAGCAAGCCATACTGGCTGTGATCCAAGAGACCGATGCCAGCACTATTCTATTGTCAAACACACCCTCGGGATGGGATGTAGCCCCTCGTCTCGCCGCAGGACTGGACGCCGCCTTCATTTCAGACTGCTTTGATATCGACCAGGTCGATGGAAAACTAGTATTTTTACGGCGCATTTTTAATGGCAAGTTGGATGCAAGAGTTGAGGCTGCCGCTGATATAGTCGTTGCAACCATGCAACCTGGAGCGACTGCACCATATGAAGGAACGACGACTGGGACCGTTTCAAGCCTCGAGGTTTCTTTCAACGAACAGAAGAGTCGCTTCCTCGAAACAAAAGTGGCCGAATCTAAAGGAGTCGATCTGAGCAAGGCTGAAATTATTGTTTCGGGCGGTCGAGGTGTAGGCGATCCTGAAAAGTTCCCAGAAATAATTCAACCCTTAGCTGACGCCTTAGGAGGAGCTATGGGAGCATCGCGTCCGGTCGTTGATGCAGGGTGGCTCCCTCATGAATATCAAGTTGGATCTTCAGGTCAAATTGTAACCCCCAAACTATACGTCGCCTGCGGGATCTCAGGAGCAATCCAACACTTGGTCGGAATGAAAGGTTCAAACTTTATTATTGCTATTAATAAAGATGGCGATGCACCAATCTTCGAAATTGCTGATTTCGGTGTTGTAGGCGATCTCTTTGAAGTTGTGCCTGCGTTAACTGATGCGGTTAAAAGTGCAAAAAGCTAGACAACCCCTCGTCTCTTTTACAGGATAGGCTCCAACAATGGCGATTGACACCTCAAACTTCCGTAATGGACTGAAGATCGAACTCGATGGAGAACCATTTACCATCACATATTTCCAACACGTTAAGCCCGGAAAGGGAGGGGCTTTCGTTAGGACGAAAGTAAGAAACCTAAAGAATGGTCGAGTCTTAGATCGAACTTTCCGCTCAGGAGAAAAGATCGAAGAAGCTGAAATCGACGACCGAAAAATGCAGTACCTGTACAGCGATGGTTCATCCTATATTTTTATGGATTCTGAAAATTTCGACCAGATTCCATTCGACGAAAAACAACTCGGCGAAATATCTCGATTTCTAAAAGAAAACCTCGAAGTCGATGTCATCTTTTGGAGAGGGCAACCTATAAATATTGAATTGCCGGCCTTCATTCACGCTGTAGTGGCACAATGCGACCCAGGAGTAAAAGGCGATACGGCGTCAGGTGCTACAAAACCTGCAACACTTGAGACGGGTGCAGTGATACAGGTCCCACTTTTCATTAAGGAAGGTGAAACTCTTCGGGTTGACACACGCAGCGGTGAATACGTCGAACGTGTAAATGAGAGTTAATTATCTCAGATAATGAAATAGGAGACTAAGATTGCGAGGAGACCAACTCGCCCGCCAATGGCAACTCATACAAATCTTAGCGAGAAGCCACTCGGGAGCTGGTCTAGAAGACCTTGCAACTAAGCTCAACTGCGTACGACGAACTGTTTACAGAGATCTCAATGCCCTCATGTTTGCCGGTTTCCCGGTTATTAGCGGAAAAAGAGATGGAAGAGTTTACTACAAATTTATCGACACTTTTCGACTTGGCGATATTCCCTTCACCGCCGATGAAGTTCTAGCTTTAGTATTCAGTGAGGACCTTCTTCAGTCCTTGAAAGGAACGGTATTTCACGACTCTATCCAGTCAGCAATACACAAAATTCGAACAGGACTCGGACCAGAACTTACTGATTTCATGGAGAACTTAGGTACCGCATTTCACGTTTTTCCCGAGCCGCATAAAGACTTTTCCGAAAGCAGCGAAGTGATTCAAATTCTTAATCGCGCACTCCTCGAACGATACAGCATAGACATGAAATACCACTCCGCCCATGCAAAAGACTCGAAGGATCGTTTCTTTGACCCTTATCGGATTTGGTATAAAAATGGTGGACTCTATGCAATTGGGCTTGACCATAGATCCGAAGAACTTCGAACATTTGCGATAGACCGCATCGTTGAAGCCAAGCAAAC
>CAYOGP010000231.1:0-3699 GCA_964403555.1 uncultured Spirochaetales bacterium
CTCGGATTCCCGTAGAAGGTTTAAACCTTGAGGGCGTGCCTCTTCGAGCTGCCCTGACTATATTCTGTGTTGTGAGGGCCTCTGCTTCTGCTCGACCAGCGATATCTAGCTCTCTAACTAGTTCTTCAGACTCTTCTCTTTCTGAAATCCCGTATGCCACCCAGTCGCTGGCGCAACGCATGGGCTTCCCCACATCTATACGAGCCTTTTTCGTGATTACTTGGTAAGTCAATTCTGTGCTTTCGAGTCCCCGTCGCTCGAGACGGCCAATGCCGCATGCTGTCAGAGCCTTGTCTAAAGGTGAGCCATTAGGGCTACCAAAGAAAAACGGCTCTTGAATTAGCACGTCATCTGTAGCTGGGGTTTTCTCCTCTAAGACAAGTACTCGGAGACCCAGTGTCGTGAACCGAGCGGCCGCGAAAAGACCGGGCCGGGCACTACCGAGTACGACCACGTCCCAGCGTCGAGCATTAATTCCTTTTCCTTTTGAGGTGAGGTCAATCTTACGCACGGTTTCTAAAATCCAAAAGGAGCTTTCGGTGATCTTGTGTTCTGGTTCGAAGAGCTAGTCTTCCAGGACCAGTGAGGCATCGCCGGTTCCTCTTTTTTCAATTTTGCCAATCTCATATGCTCGTTCGCTCATTCCATTAAGTCGTAAGATAATCTCCTCGGCCTCGTCTTCTGCAACTACGAGCACCATGCCTATTCCGCAATTAAAAACGCGAAGCATTTCAGAATTCGAGATATCTCCGTTCTCAGCTAGAAAATCGAAAATTGGTGGTCTCGACCATGTGCTCGTCCGTACTTTTGCGCACAGGCCCCTCGGGATGACGCGAGGAATATTTCCTGGAAAACCGCCCCCAGTAATATGGGATAGCCCATGAATGTCAAAGTCTCTTAAAAGGTTTAGAACGGGTTTTACATAAATCCGAGTAGGAGCCATCAATGCGGCGGCTAGTGTTGTGTTCAACTCAGGTAGTACAGTCTTCATGTCAAATCGACCACCGGCGATTCCTCGATCAATGATGCTTCGAACCAATGAGAATCCGTTGCTATGGAGACCATTAGACGCAAGCCCGATCAATCGGTCTCCCATTCGAATCGCGGTTCCATCGATTACTTTGGCTCGTTCGACAACTCCTACTCCAAAGCCGACTATTTCCAGCTCCCCGTCCGCATAGACGCCAGGCATGGTTGCAGTTTCGCCACCTAGTAACGCGCATCCAGCCCGTCGGCAGCCTTCAGCAATACCAGATAACGCTTGTTTGGTTATTTCTCGTTTATGTTCTCCGATAGCTAGATAGTCCAGGAAAACCAAGGGCTCCGCACCTTGAACGATTAGGTCGTTTACTACCATTGCAACACAATCTATGCCTACGGTATCGAAGCGAGATTGCTGAGCTGCAATTTTCAGTTTTGTGCCGACCCCGTCGGTTCCTGCTACGAATATTGGATCCGAATATTTTTCTGGAGCTTTAAAGAGCCCCGCGAATCCGCCAATGGATGAAAGGACTTCCGCGCGAAAGGTGCCACGGGCAATTTCTTTAACTTCGTCAACGAAATCTTCATCATGCTCGAGATCAACTCCCGCATCTTTATATGCCGGCGCGCTAGTGATTTTTTCGGTCAAGGAAACTTCGCTTTCAAGAGCTCCTGTTTAGGAGACCAGTAAGTGTAAGGTTTTTGTTTTATTCGCCCACCCGTGATAGTAGAGAACGCCAAGGTATGTCAAACATATGGTCATTGAAGCAGTGACGAGTCCTCTCCGCTACGCTGATTTTGTGGAAATTGTCGTAATAATTCCGAGCCTTTGCGAAAATGATCGTGTGTCGGACGCCATTTTCAGTGCCCGCGGGGCCGGGGTAGAGGTTGTAGTCGTGGATGGTGGCAGCAGTGATGGGACATCGGCGACTTCTGCTCAGGCAGGAGCCCGGGTTATCAAGTCGCCCCCCGGAAGGTCTACTCAGTGTGATACAGGGTTTAGAGCGTCAGTTGCTCCGGTGGTTCTTTTCCTTCATGCGGACACTATTCTTCCCCAGAATTGGCAAGACAGTGTTAAAAATTCACTAAGGGATCCAGCTGTGAGTGGCGGAGCTTTCGCGTTTTCTTTTGATAAAAAGGGAGTAGCCCTGGCTTGTGTTGAATGGGGTGTAAAACTCAGAACTGCTTTGTTCCGACTGCCCTATGGCGACCAGGCGATTTTTGTAAGACGTTCGGTTTTGGAATCGGCTGGAGGGTTTCCGCTCGCGCCCATAATGGAAGATCTGGATCTGGTGCGGCAAGTCAAGTTGGTCGGGAAGTTCGTGCTACTTTCGCCTAAGATAACGACCTCGTCGCGACGCTACCTAGATCGGGGTGTGTTGAAGACTAGTTTCCGGAACTTTTTGGCGCTCATAGCTTGGTGGCTCGAATTGGATCGGGATCGGATCGCGAAGTGGTACTCGACATGAGCGGTTCTAGAAGAAAACCCATCCGTCGTTTTGTGGAGGAATGGATTTGAGTCAGCGCGGTGCTCGCGGCGCCCTAGCATATCTTCGCCCGTATTTCGCGAACCACCAACGTGAATATATTTTGGGTGCGGGATCGGTGATCCTCTATGTCGCTCTTTTTGCGGCAGGTCCTCCTCTTTTCGGTTGGGCACTTTCGGCGGTTTTACAGGGCCTTGGGACAGAGGTCATTCTTGGTAGGGTCGCCTGGTTCGTTTTGGTTGCGTTGGCCTCAGCGTGTGTACGTTTTTTCTCAAGAACGTTTTTGTTTAATACGGCAAGAAGTATTGAATATGAACTTCGAAACGATCTCTTCGTACATTTACAAAAACTACCCCAAGCTTTCTATTTCGATTGGCCTACGGGCGACCTGATGAGTAGGTGCGTCAATGATCTAAACTCGATTAGGCTGATGTTGGGGGTTGGTATAGTCAATATCTTGCAGGCCCCTTTCCTTTACTTGGCCTCCATAGCGGTGATGATTTCGCTTAACCCGATACTGACCCTACTCGCGTTAACGCCCTTTCCTCTATTTATTTTACTTGCACGAGGATTTGGTCGGGTCAATTATGCAGCCAATTTGGCAGTGCAAGAAGGTCTTGGACGACTATCGAATCAGGTTCAGGAATCGATCTCTGGGATCGCACTGGTCAAAGCATATGCAATGGAGGGAGCGACGCAGAGAAAGTTTGATAACGCGACAGAAAGTCTCTATCGGCGTCATCTCCGTTTGGTCAGAGTGAGCAGCGCCATTCCAACTATGGCTAGGCTTCTACCCGGTTTGACTATGTGGATAGTGCTCTGGTTTGGCGGCCGAGCTGTCCAGGGTGAGCAAATGGACGTGGCCGAGTTCTTTGTATTTGCTTTATATATTCATCAGCTCACTTTTCCAACGGTAATAATTGGATGGGTTTTTGCCATTGTGCAAAGGGGCACTGCATCGATAGAGCGTATTCAGGAGGTTTTGGATACGGAGCCCAGTATAAAGAGTCGAAGAGACTCCTCGTCTCCGTCTGCTTTTTCTGGCGAGATAGCGTTTCAAAATTTGAACTTTTCGTATACAGGAGAAACGAAAAGTCTTGTGCTCAAGGATATCAACCTCGATGTTCCGGCGGGAAGTGTGCTTGGCATAACGGGGCCAGTGGGATCAGGGAAGACTACTTTAGTGTCTCTGATTCCAAGGATTTTTAAAGTTTCAGACGGTATGGTTAGC
>CAYOGP010000232.1:0-3697 GCA_964403555.1 uncultured Spirochaetales bacterium
CTTCCACTACTCTGGATATGAGCTGTGCAGTTATCCCGCCAAACGCTAAAGCGGCCCAAGCAAAAACTACAAATCCCCAATGAAGAGGAGCAATAAAGAGTTCTTCCATAACCCAGAACGTATGTCCCCACTCGTTAAAGCCAATGTTCGGGAACATGAGAAATGGCGCCAACACGGCAATCAACAATGGAAAGGACCATCTCTTGAGATTGTACATATGTGGCAAACGTGTCATGGCATGAAGGTGTGCCCCAATCCCAAGAACAATGTACGTTGGGAAAGCAAGGTAAAAGAGCACGATGTGGCTCGGTGTAAGGCTTGAGTCTCGCACAACCGTCTGGTGCCAGGTTGCGTCACCTTCCGGAAAGAAACTCGCGGCCCAGTAAAGTGAGAAAACGTAAGAGGAAAACCAAACAAACTGATTGAAGATCCTCCTAACTTCTTCTCGCGCCGTCATCTGCTCAGGATGACGGTCGCGCGTTCGCCATTGCCAAGTCCAAAGACACCCCGCAACCAGCGGCACAATAATAATTTCAGCGTAAAAAAGATTCATCCAGTACTTATGAAAATCCGGATGAAACGAATCTAGGCCGGTTTCCCAAGCGTATGCTCCTTGATATGCCCGCGCTGCGAGCATGATCACAGAAAGAAGCGCAAGCCCAAAGAATACGAATCGGAACGATAGGTCTGTTGTAACTGCCTCTTCTTTAGCAGTTGTTGAAACCGCGACATCTGCCATTGCCATAGAAGGCACCTCCTGTCACAAACGCCAAGACTGACCGACGAGGATAGGGTCTGGACGTAGTTGGCCTTATTGTAAACCCGTCAGGCCAAAAGGAACAGGACCAGAAAGACCCCTGGGGGCGTTTGGGGCGATTTTAACCACTGCTATGCGCTACTCACCTGTAATCTACCTGCTTCAAGGTAAATTGAACGAGGCCACGGTACGGAGGAGAGACCGATGAATGCCAGCAAGCTAACTCGCCGTAAATTCATAAATCGAACGGCCGGCGTGATTGGAGGAGCCCTGCTTTTTCCGGGAGGGCCTATTGCCATCTTAGCTCCCCAGGGTGCTTGGGCACTGAAGCTAAGTAAGATGGACTCCCATCAAGGAGAAACGCTTCTTCAGATGACGCGTTTGATCTACCCACACGAAAAGTTAGAGGATGCGGTTTATGCGTTAGTCGTTAAACGACTCGACAGCTCCGACAACCAAAATCTCGAGCTCCTCGTCAAGGGTATTGTTGAACTAGATACCGCAAGCGGAGGTCGCTGGCTTGACCTCCTTCCACCCGAACGCTTGAAGGTGCTTTCCTCCTTCGAAGGAACTCCGTTCTTTGAAAAATTGCGCTCGACTGCCGTAGTTGATCTCTATAACAACGACATGGCCTTCGCCCATTTCGGATACGAAGGCGAGGCTTTCAGCAAAGGCGGGTATCTAACTCGAGGATTCAACGACCTAGAGTGGCTCCCTGCACCTTCAGCTAACGCAAGTCCGCACCCTTAGGAGAGTAATGTGCAATTCGCAAAGAATGATAACAGTGTGGTTATAATTGTCGGTTCTGGTGCAGGAGGCGGCACCCTGGCAAATGAGCTTTGCCAAAAAGGTGTTGCTGTAGTGCTTCTAGAAGCAGGTGGCGAGCAAACCACCTCGTCTTTTCTAAACGACGAATGGGCATCGTTCTCGCAAATTGCATGGCTAGACAAGAGAACAACTTCTGGTTCTTGGCAGGTAGCCAAAGACTTCCCCAATCTTCCCGCTTGGATTTGCAAAACGGTTGGGGGTACAACTACCCACTGGGCCGGCGCGAGCCTTCGGATACAGGAACACGAATTCCGGGCTCGATCGGTTTACGGGAATATCGAAGGAGCCAACCTCGCAGATTGGCCCTTAACCCTTTCGGAGCTGGCGCCTTACTACTCGAAAGCTGAGTTCAAACTCGGAGTTACTCGAACTCACGGGATAGAGGGGCTGCCCGGCAACAATAATTTTAAGGTTATGCATGCAGGAGCAAAAAAACTCGGATATAAAAACTGTCATACCGGACGAATGGCTATCAATAGTAAACCCCGCGCTGGCCGTGCATCTTGTATGCAGCTTGGCTTTTGTTTTCAAGGATGCAAGTCGGGTGCGAAGTGGTCGACGCTCTATACAGAGATTCCGGAGGCGCAATCTACCGGAAAACTTGATTTGCGTACGGGATGTCATGCCTTGAAGATTGAACACGACAAGAACGGAAAAGCCACCTCCGTGATCTACGCTGATAGCAACGGAACGGTCCATGAACAAAAAGGGCGCGCCGTTTGCGTCGCAGGCAATTCGATCGAGACACCTAGGCTCCTCCTTAACTCCTCATCTCAAATGTTCCCCGACGGCCTCGCGAATTCGTCGGATCAGGTTGGTAGAAACTATATGAGACATACGACTGGATCGGTCTATGCCACTTTCGAGAAGCCCGTACATATGTACCGAGGAACAACAATGGCAGGAATAATTACAGATGAATCGATTCACAATACGAAGAGAGGCTTCGCAGGCGGCTATGAAATGGAGACCATCGCCATCGGCCTCCCCTTTATGGCCGCATTTCTTAAGCCCGGTGCGTGGGGGGCAGATTTCAGTCGAGCAATGGATCAATATTCACATATGGCCGGAATGTGGATCGTTGGAGAAGACATGCCAAGGGAAACGAACCGTGTAACTCTAAACAATTTCGAAAAGGACTCGAATGGAATGCCCATTCCAAATGTGCACTTTGACGACCACAAAAACGATACCGCTATGAGAAACCACGCTTACAAACAAGGCTCTGCGCTATACGATTCCGTTGGAGCTAAAGACACCTACCTCGTACCCCCCTACCCATCAACCCATAATTTAGGTACGTGCCGAATGAGCGTCCTCCCTGACGAGGGAGTTTGCAATTCCTTCGGCCGAAGCCACGATGTCAAAAACCTATTCATATCTGATGGTAGTCAGTTTCCCACTGGGGCCGCTGAAAATCCCACCCTGACTATAGTGGCCCTCGCGATCAGACAAGCTGAATACATCCGAGAAGAAATTTCGCAACTATCTCTTTGACAAAGAACTCGACGAAGGTTTCCATCGGGAAGCAAAGATATAGAACAGAATTGCACCGATAGCGGTTGCAAAAATTAAGACGATAATTTCGATGACTCCAAGATTTGTCGGATAATGATCAAAGAACAAAGGCTTACTAATGCCGGGGATACTAGGAAGATCTCCACTCCCTGCTCCAACAATGAGCTGAGCCTTCATTCCTTTTTCCATGTGATGAGGAACATCGCAATGAACAAGGTACGTTCTGTCTCCAGGGGGCACAATAAATGTGGCCGCCCTTTCCCCTGGACCGTTTACTTCTATTGTAAACATGCCCATCGGATATAAGTAACGAGGCAATCCATGAATCATCCATTGATGACGTACCTGATCTCGATTGATTAAGGTTACCGTCAGACGAGTGCAGGGTTCGACATGCCACTCGTGCTTATCGTAACCGAACATGGTACCGGGATAGGAATAGGCGAATTCCTTACCTGCCACTATCGTTACGCTCTCTTCTCCAACAACAGATGCGCAACCTCGCGGTAACTTAGTAAGGTTTTCATTCATAACCATGCCGAGCTCGTCCATTTCCATGCCGTGACCCGCGTGCGATGATCCCTCTTCTATGTC
>CAYOGP010000233.1:0-3681 GCA_964403555.1 uncultured Spirochaetales bacterium
TACATCTATGAGGTGCGCGTTGGCAAAGGTCCAGCCGATTAGCTCTTTGTCTAGAAAGATCGGCATGATGATTCCCACGTCGGCCTGGTGGAGAGCACCATTCGTATGTGGGTCGTTGCAGATGTAAGCATCTCCAGGCTCGATTTCGTCTCCGCGTTGCTCAACGAGAGCTTCGACTGCAATTCTGGAGCTGGCAAGATGAAGAAGTATGTAGCCTGCAGACCCTATCTGTTCACCCGCCCGGTTAAAAACTATTGTTGAAAAATCTTTTGCCTCAGTTAAAGCTGGGGATCCGGAGGTTCTTACGAGCACCAAGGCCATTTCTTCCGCGATGTTGTCATAGGCGCAACGCACCACTTCTGCCGTAATGGGGTCTGGAGGTGCGCCAGCAGCGGTTTGTTTGCCGTCATTTGTGGAGAAAATTTCGGTGGACACCTCGGACTCCTATCGCTGATTAAGGATCATTCTAACGTTCACGAATTCGTCTCCCTCAATACGTGAGCCTTCGGACACATAAATTGTAGTGTCGCGCACGTCAATGATTTTCGGTCCCTCAAGTCCCATTCCGGGAGCAGTCAAGTCCGCGTCAAATGTTGGAATCTCAGTCCACTCGAGTGTCGTAGGGACAAAAATTTGTCTCGAACCTGTTAAAGCAGCAGACGCATCTCGAGGACTGACTGGAAGCGAACGGATGGTAGGTTTGGGGCGTTCTGCCACACCCATGATGGAATAGTTGATTAGTTGGAGGGGAGCTTCTCTCCAAGCGGTACCTTCGCCGAATTCCGTCTCGTAGAAAGTGTCAAATTTCTCTCGTAATCCTTCACTTGTAAGATCGTCAGGCTCAATGGCCATGTAGTTATCATTCAATTGACCGCCGTAGCGGAAGCTCGCACCGTGAATGAGACGAACAGGGACGTTGCTAAAGCCTGCTTTTGCAATGGCCCCGCGTACGCGCTCTTCGAGTTCGTCTCTCTGAGAGACGGCGGCATCTGCACCGTCACGTTTTTCAATAGTCCATCCTAAGGTCACGGATTCTCGTCGAACATAATCAGCTTCTAGGAGTCCATACGCAGAGAAAGCAGAGCTTTGCCCTGGAATGACGACCGAAGGACTCCCGACGTCCCTAGCGATATCAGATGCAAAAAGAGGTAGGGCGCCGCCATAGGCGACAAAAGTCGCCGTGCGGACGTCATAGCCGCGCTTGATTGATACCTCTCGTAAAGCGTTAGCCATGTTGACCACCGCGAGCGTATAAGCGCCGGCTGCAGCACGTGGGGCATCCCAGCCTAAAGGGTCGCCAAGAACTTTCTTAATAGCTTCTGATGAGCTTTTCGCGTCTAGCTGTACTCGACCTCCCAAGTAATTGCCCGGGTCAATAAAGCCCATCGTAACCATGCAGTCCGTTATGGTTGGTTGAGTTCCACCTTGGCCATAGCATACAGGTCCTGGGATAGAGCCGGCGCTACCTGGCCCAACTTTAGGAACTCCGCGAGCATCTAGTGTGACGAGACTTCCTCCTCCTGCTCCGATGGATACGATATCCAAGAGAGAAAGCCCTGTTTCAAAGGCTCCAATCTTGCATCTTTGAGCCACTGTGGGCATCTCTCCGTTTATCATCGTTGTGTCGAAGCTCGTTCCTCCCATATCGCCGCATAGTACCTGTTCAGTCTTGTAGCGCTTAGCTAATGCCGCGGATCCAATTGCGCCACCAGCCGGCCCCGAGCTGTAGAGTTGGATGGGGAAGCTATTTACCTCGTCTTCAGAGAGAACACCGCCGAGTCCGTTAAAGAATTCCACTTCGCTCTGGTAGCCCTTGTCTCGAAGAGCACTGACTACAGTATCAACAAAGTTTTTTACAGGAGGTTGGACGTAGCAGTTTAAGACCGCCGTAATCCATCGATCGAACTCACGGAATACAGAAGAGATCGATACCGAAGTAGATACGAAAAGCTCGGGTGCAGCTTCTCGTACCCAACTTTCTGCCTTTCGTTCGTGAATATCGTTCGAGGGGCTCCATAAAAAACAAATCGCTATGGCTTCTGCTCCCTTTTTGACCAGAGATCTGACGGCATTTTGAACGTCCTCTTTATCGATCTGAGCGACTATGTTTCCCTCTGAGTCAATTCTTTCCGAAATTTCAGCAATCAAATCTCGAGAAACGACACGAGGTAAGTTTGGTTGATTGTGATCATCGGGATTGTTCGAGCGATTTCCGCGGCCCATATATAACACGTCGGTAAATCCCTTTGTGACAAGTACGCCGACCTTGCAACCTTTGAGTTCTGTGATTGCGTTTGTGACAATTGTGTTGCCGTTTACAAAAGCGGTAGTGTGGTCTCGAAGGAGATCTTCCATAGGAAGGCCGAATTGGTCTGCCGCCTGGGCCACTGTCTCTAAGATTCCTTCGCTGTACTGTCCATGCGTAGTCAAGGCTTTTGCTCGAACCATACGTTCGTTACGAACAGCGATGAGATCGGTATGGGTTCCTCCTACATCGATTCCGATGCGTATGTGTTCCTGATCTTCCATTTATTCTCCACTTAGTCTTTCGGTTGGGATTTTATCGAAACAAGCTGGAGAGGTCTTTTTTAAGAACCTTCCCAGAGGGCTTGCTAGTCGTCAAATATTGCCACAGCTCGCGTAAAGCCCGCCGATGCAGCGCGGATTTTGAATGGGAAGCAAGCAATAGTAAAGCCATTCGGGGGGAGAGCTTCGAGATTATGTAGCTTTTCCAAGTGACAATATCCGATTTGCATGCCTGCGCGGTGTCCTTCCCAAATTAGATCGGCGTTTTTTGACTCTGCAAACTTATCTTTTGTGTGAACGAAGGGAGCATCCCAGCTCCACGCGTCAGTCCCTGTGACCTTTACTCCCCGTTCAAGGAGATAGAGGGTGGCATCCTTGCCCATGCCACAGCCAGCACTGACGTAATCGTCCTGCCCGTAAGCACTTCCGGCACGAGTGTTGACTACGACGATCTCCATGGGTTTCAAGTCATGTCCAATTCTCTTGAGTTCATTCTCGACGTCGTCTGGGGTGACGACATAACCGTCTTCAAGTTTCGTGAAGTCTAACTTTACGCCCGGGTTGAAACACCATTCCAGAGGAACCTCGTCAATTGTGATGGCACGCTCACCGTTATTCATGGTCGAATGGAAGTGGTATGGCGCGTCGAGGTGGGTGCCATTGTGTGTGAGAAGGTGAATCCATTCGACAGCCCAGCCTTCACCGCCTGGGAGCTCTTCCTTCTCTAAGCCCGGGAAAAAGCTCCGTACATCGTCAGCAGTGTCTTCGTGATTTAAGTACTGGATCTTTGGTCCATAGCCTGGAGGATCTGAAGCGATATCATTTTCAAGGAAAACGGATAGATCTACGAAACGGCGTGGCATCTTTTCTCCATAAGTTCGGCTCTAATCTTATCTCGGCCGGGCTTGGAATGAATGCCTGATGCTTAAAAAGACAGCTTTGCAAATACACTAGAACGAACTTTAGCCTTGCAGGTCGGGTGGGTGGTGACTTTTATCCGACCTGGACATCGGTTTGAGATAAGATCTCCAGGTAATAGAGCCTCGGTGATACCTGAGAGCTTATATTTTAACTTATTGAAATGGAAGGCTTTTTGTGATTTCTTTTGGAAGCTTGGTGATCAACGATTCACTTGAGCGTGGTAAGGGGCTTGAA
>CAYOGP010000234.1:0-3679 GCA_964403555.1 uncultured Spirochaetales bacterium
GGCCTCCGACAAATCGAGAAAGAAGGACTGCAGGCGAGAATTGCAAGGCATGCAGGCGCGGCAAAGATCCTTATCGAAGGTTTGCAAACACTGGGCTTTGAGCCACTTGTAGAAGAAGAACATCGATTGCCAATGCTGACTTCCGTAAAACTGCCGGAGAGAGTCGTGAACCGGGGAGAGTCCAAAGTTCGCTCAGCCCTCCTAAACGATCATGGAATTGAGGTTGGAGCCGGACTTGGAAGCCTTGCGGGGAAGATATGGCGAATTGGTCTTATGGGTGAAAATGCTCGAGAGGCCTCGGTCGATCAACTTTTGTCTGCCTTGCAAAAAGAATTGGCTACGAACTAATAAAACCAGCCCCAGAATGAAGACGAGGGAGGTTCTGCGCTCTCGAGATCACATTGGATTCGTGAGAGCAGATCTCCAACAACCTGTCTTCAAAACCAGCGCTAGAAATTCCGCGAGCAAGTTCCACATAAATTCTATGATGACGGGCTTCCGCGGCTAAAAGATCCTTGTAGAGCTCCCTCAATTCTAAATCCTCCAACACGTCGGAAAGTAAGGAAAGCCTCTCGCAACTCCGGGCTTCAATTACCGCGCAGCACAACAGGGTATCGCGCAGCTTCGCAGGTTCCTCGTCTCGAATGACTCGATGCACCTTTTGACCGTAGGGACTAGGCTTCTGCGGTACGAAATCTATGTTTTTACGGTCCAACTCTCTTAGAACGATCTCAAAATGCTCTAGCTCCTCTCTCGCCAAGGCGGCCAAAGGTTCCTGCAACACACGAACATGGGGATATCGAAAGAGAAGATTCATAGCGGTCCCGGCAGCTTTTTTTTCGCAATGAGCATGATCGATAAGAATCTCGTCCAAATGACTTGCAGCCCAACTACCCCACGAACGGTTGGTTTTTAAAGTTAAGTTGAGCACGATCAGATTTTAACGGCGTAAATTACCAGGGCTCGTATTACTCGCAAGGAATCTATATCCTCTACCACGAACATACACAACGAGGACAGAAATGATTGATCTTTACTACTGGCCTACGCCTAATGGCTGGAAAGTCACGATTGCCTTAGAAGAAATGGGGCTCCCATACCAAATTAAATACGTTGACATTGGAAAAGGAGAACAGTTCAACCCCGATTTTCTAACCATCAGTCCAAACAATCGCATGCCGGCCATGGTTGACCACGAACCACAAAGTGGTGGCGCTCCAATCTCAATTTTCGAATCGGGAGCCATACTTCTCTACCTAAGCGAAAAAACGGGAAAACTAATCTCTTCTGACCCACGAAACAAAGTTGCCGCCATTGAATGGCTCATGTGGCAAATGGGAGGACTTGGTCCAATGTGTGGACAAGTCCACCACTTCTCACGCTATGCACCCGAGACCATTCCCTATGCCGTCGACAGATACGTCAACGAAGCCAACCGGCTCTACGGCGTGCTTAACAAACGCCTCGAGGGAAGAAAATACATATGTGATGATGGATACTCGATCGCAGACATCGCTTCATGGGGTTGGGTTGCAATTGCCGACTGGCATCAAATAGACCTCGAAAACTTCCCAAACGTAAAAAGATGGGACGAAACTATGAAGGCCCGGCCAGCTGTCCAGAAAGGCTTTGCAATAGGCCGAGAAGAGTTCGAACGTATTCGCAAAGAAGGCATGTCTGAGGAGATGAAGAAGGTCCTCTTTGGCCAAAAGGACGCTAAGTAACAATGCCACTTCTTACACAAATTAACGAGGACATGAAGGAAGCTTTACGATCCAGAGAAAAGCTAAGACTTTCAACCTTACGAAGCATTCGTGCCTTGTTCCTTAATGAGCTGAAAAAGGATGGGTCGGATTCTCTCAGTGACGCCACTTGCATTGCGCTTTTAAGACGGCTTGCAAAACAAAGGAAGGAAAGTATCGAAGCCTTTTCAAAGGCAGGTCGCACTGAGAAAGCCGAGCAGGAATCCGAAGAACTAGCGGTCATCGATCAGTATCTACCAAGCCTCGCCGACGAGGCCATGACTACCCTATGGGTTGAAGAGGCTATCCAGAGCACAGGAGCAAGCAGCTCAAAAGAAATCGGAAAAGTCATGGGCCATCTCATGAAAAATCACAAGAATGAAATCGATGCTGGCCTAGCCAAAAATTTGTTAGGGAAGTTTCTGAGCGACTAGATCTCTGTCATTAAGAAATGCCGACCTCGGGATTGACACACGACTTTGGAATTTCTCCTCGTTTCAATCTCTCTATGTTTGCTCCAACAGCCTCACCAATCCCTCGGAGACTTCGTTCGGTGCCCCCACCAATGTGAGGAGTAGGAATAATATTCTCCTCCATAATGGGATCGTTTGGATCAAAGGGCTCCTGCCAAAACACATCCAGACCCGCTCCCGCAACTCGGCCTTCCTTTAATGCATTACGTAGTGCGGTGTAATCAATCACTGGTCCTCGTGCGATGTTTACGACGAAAACGCCTTTCTTCATGCTCGAAAAAATAGATTCATCAACGAGACCAATGTTTTCAGGCGAGGCCGGCGCCGCAACAACTACATAATCCGCGTCAGCAACAGCAGACTCGGTCTGATCGGCACTGACGTGGTCATCCAGATGTATCGAAGAATCACGGGGCCTTTCACCGCGAGGGCCATTTCTCGAAATCGCCACAACTCGCGCTCCGAACCCCGCAAGACGTCGAGCAATTTCTTCACCTATCCCACCGTAACCGAGTATGGCTACAGTGCTTTTCCAAAGACATTGACCCAGGGGCATGCCTATTCGCTTTTCGCCGAATCTTTCGAACGCAAGAGGAATATGCCGAGAGAGCATTAACATATGGGCAATCGCTAGCTCGGCGACGGATTCTGCATTGCCAGTCCCAACACTTGGAACATTCGCAACTAAAACACCATTCTGAGTGGCTACCGGGATATCGACACAGTCCAAACCCACACCGTATTGCTGCACCAGCTTCAATTTCGGAGACTGCAGAGCAGCTTCCGGGATCGGGGCCATCGTGGGTATTAGTACTTCGGCTACCTTTGCAGCATCGACGACTTCACTACGGTCACAATCAAAGATTTCATCCTCCGGGAGGACGTCTTTGAGAATGTTCAAAATCCTTGAATAACCTTTGATGCATAACCCAACCTTCACGGACTATATCGCCTCCGCCTGCTCTCCTTTGAGTTCGCACTTAACGAACTCGCCGTCTTTCATAATTGCCGACAAATTTGAACGATCTGCAAGAATCCGAAGATCCCTAGAAGGATCTCCTTCAATCACGAGGAGATCAGCCAACTTGCCC
Source organism: uncultured Spirochaetales bacterium (assembly GCA_964403555.1). Lineage (GTDB taxonomy): Bacteria > Myxococcota_A > UBA9160 > UBA9160 > UBA6930 > UBA6930. The sequence continues at coordinate 3,307 of CAYOGP010000234.1, forward strand.
TCTTCGATGGTCCCCAATTCATGAAGACGGTCGAGCAGCAAAGCTCCATTTCTCGTAGCCCAGCGAATCACATCCAAATTCGTCACTCCACAGAGTTCGGGATATACTGCCAGTTCTTTCGCATAATCGCCGTGCGGCATTAGAGAACCAAACCCAAAATCATCTCCAACCACGATAGGCACACCCGCCTCATCGGCTCGTTTCACAGTTTCAGGGTGGGTCTCGAGTGTCCGCTCTAAGTCGGGAGCCATGGAAGCCAGCCCTGGAGCCACACCGCTACGATACGCTTCTACTAGACACGACGGAAAGTACAAGCTAGGTGCGAGAAATGTGCCTTGCTTCACAAACCATTCGAGGCATTCGTCATCGGTAC
>CAYOGP010000235.1:0-3665 GCA_964403555.1 uncultured Spirochaetales bacterium
ATTGAGAGAACTTTTCTTCAATAAAAACACTCTTCCGAACTACTCCACGGTAACGCTTTTAGCGAGATTTCTAGGTTGATCTACATCAGTTCCTTTAAGGCGAGCTATATGGTAAGCCAGGAGCTGAAGAGGGATAACTGATAATACCGCTGTGGCGTATTCACCTAATGCCGGAATTTTTACGATTTCATCTACCAATAAAGCGATTGTTTCATCAGATTCACTGGCAACAGCGAAGATTTTTCCTCCGCGAGCGCGCACTTCTTCAACATTAGAAACCGTTTTATCGTAATTTCGCCCTTTATTAACAATAGCAACGATCGGCATTTGCTCATCTATTAGTGCGATGGGCCCATGCTTCATTTCTCCTGCTGCATAACCCTCCGCATGGATATAGGAAATTTCTTTGAGCTTTAAAGCTCCCTCTAGAGCGATCGGATACATAACACCGCGTCCAAGAAAAAGAAAACTTGGGCTCTGATAAAAACGCTGAGCAATTTCACGAATATCACCATCTAAAGACAGCACTTTCTCAACCGCGGCAGGCAAGCTCTTCAAGTATTTAATTTCGATTTCTAATTCATCGGTCTGCAGCGCTCCTGAAACCAATCCAAGTTTGAGCGCGATCAATTGAAGATTAACAAGCTGAGTGGTAAAAGCCTTCGTGGAAGCGACTCCAATTTCTGGACCCGCCTGAGTAAAGAGCACGTCATCGCTTCCACGGACAACTGTAGAATCGCGAACATTGCAAATCGATAATAATCTTGCACCTCGTGCCCGTGCTTCGCGAAGTGCTGCGATAGTGTCTGCCGTTTCTCCAGATTGAGAAACCAGAATGACTAAATCATTTTTGCTAATTATCGGATCTCGGTAACGGAATTCACTCGCTAAATCGACTTCGACGGGGATACGTGCCAAAGATTCAATAAAATACTTTCCAATCAACCCAGCATAATGGGCGGTCCCGCATGCGATAATGATTATCTTCTTCACATCAGAAAGCCACTCGGGTGAAATCTCGATCTCGTCAAGATCAATATCTTTTTCGTCATCAGAAATTCTTGTACCGATAGTCTCTCTTATAGCGTTAGGTTGCTCGAAGATCTCTTTCTGCATAAAGGTGTCATAACGACCCTTGTTTATGGACATGGGGTTCCACTCAAGGCCCTCCGGTTCTCGCAAAATCGCTTCTCCTGAAACGTCTACCAATTTGACACCGTCTTCGTTTAAAACCGCGAACTCGCCGTCCTCCATGAATAACATCTGGCGTGTAAACGGAAGAATCGCCGGAACGTCACTGGCCAGAAAAACTTCTCGTTCACTCAAACCAAGAACAAGAGGACTGCCACCGTTTTTTGCCACAACTATATTCCCTGGCATGCGTTCCTCGATTGCAGCAAGAGCATAAGATCCGTTGAGACTTTGAGTGACCGCTATAACTGATTCAAGAAGGCCGAAACCCTTTTCAAGTTCCATATCGATCAGATGAGCTACTACTTCCGTATCTGTTTCGGAGAAAAACAAACGACCTTGAGATTCTAAGTCAGACTTTAATTCCCGATAATTCTCCACAATTCCGTTATGGACTATCGCCGTTCTATTGGAACAATGCGGATGTGCATTTTCTTTTGAGGGCTTTCCGTGTGTGGCCCAACGGGTATGTCCGATCCCGGATGTACCTTTAATTTCTTTGTCCCTTAGGACCTCTTCAAGATTTTTCAATTTTCCGGTAGAGCGCACTACGGAAAAACCATCCTCTTTCGCGACAGCTATCCCTGAAGAGTCGTAGCCCCTGTATTCAAGCCTTCTCAAACCATCGATAAGGACATCGACTACCGATCTATTTTTCCCTACGTACCCGACAATGCCACACATGTAAGCCAGCCACCTATAAGCCTAAAAGCTGAAAGAATATTTGAACGTATGGTCTCATACCAAAATTTACTCTTTCACCTTACGGTGTTTAGTTACCCACCCCTCGACCGTTCGTTGCTTCTCGCGAGCGACCACAAGAGCATCTCGTGGGACGTCCTTGGTAATTGTAGATCCGGCGGCGACAAAAGTGTCTGAGTCAATTCGGATCGGGGCGACGAGGTTCACGTTGCAACCGATAAATGCTCGAGCACCAATGGAAGTGCGGTGCTTATTAACTCCATCGTAATTTACTACGATGGCCCCACAGCCAAAGCTTGCTTCATCCCCGACGTCAGCATCGCCGATATAGCTCAGATGGTCCGCCTTTACTCCTCGACCGAGCGTACTATTTTTTACTTCCACGTAATTCCCTATTCGAGTCCCGGAACCAATGTGACAATTTGGCCGAAGGTGAGCAAATGGGCCTATCTGCACGTCGTTTTCAATGGTACTCGATTCGATAATCGAATTAGCCTTGATTTGAACGCCTTCCCCAAGACGAGTCTCGCCCAAAATCGAACAACCGGGCTCTACCCTAGAGTCTTGACCAATTTCTACTCCCGTATCTATATAAGTAGTGGCCGGATCGACAAATGTGACTCCATTTTCCAGCAAGTCGGACAAATTTCTTCCTCTCTGAATTGCCTCTGCTTCTGCCAATTCCGCTCTATTATTTACACCCAAGACCTCATCGTCATTCTGCGAAGGAATCGCTTCGACTTCTAGGCCCCTTGAAACCGCTATCTCAACAATATCGGTTAAATATAATTCCCCTTGAGCATTCTCATTCTTCAGTTCGTCGAGTGCTCCCCAAATAAAATCCGACCGGATCAGGTAAACACCACTATTGTATTCAACCAATTTAAGCTCTTCCCTCGTAGCGTCAGTGCTCTCTATTATGCGCTCGACAAAGCCCTCTTGATCTCGTTGCAACAAACCGGGAAGCGGACGTTTCGTAGAAAGCAAAGTCAGACTCGCCCCGCTAATTCTTTTTTTACCCACCATCCCCCGAAGAGTTTCGGCACAGAGGAGTGGAGTATCACCGTAGAGCACAGATATTTCACCTGAGAAGTTCTCTAGTGCCTTTCGAGCCTGCAAAACAGCATGACCTGTCCCCTTCTGATTAAGTTGCCTCACGAATTCCGTCCTGCCCTCAAAGTAAGCTTCAACTTCTTCAGAGTCTTTACCTACCACGGTTACGATCCTTTGGGGTTCAAGCCGCTCCGCTACTCTAAGTACGTAATCGAGCATCGGCTTACCGGCGATCTCATGCATGACTTTTGCACGTCGGGATTTCATTCGTGTACCCTGCCCTGCGGCAAGGATGACTACGGCGAGTTGGGACTGAGGTTCTACCATGGCACTCCCTTTAAGACCGACGACGGCTTGAGTTCGTTCCATAAATAGAAACAACAAATCGCCAAAATGACGGTCATGGGCCAGGCAGAAGAGGTTACACACCAAAAAAAGACTCGCCCAAGCAATTAATGGTGTAATCGGCGCTCTGATTACCCAAAATAGGCAGCCTTCCCACATCTGCGAGACTTTGCAGGTTTAAGGCAGAGGATGGCTAAGACCTATAGCTGCTCCATAATGTTCTGTTAGCCTTCTAGAGTCCTTTTTGAGGGCGTTAACAATCTTTCGGAGTCTCACCTATCCAAGTCTACGGCAACAAACAAGGCCTTCGAGCGAGTCAACTTAAAGGGTTAGAAAGGTTGACGCGGCGGCGCTTACCCGCGGAAAGGCTAATT
>CAYOGP010000236.1:0-3663 GCA_964403555.1 uncultured Spirochaetales bacterium
AGCGACCTGCTGTTGCTTAATGATTTCTTCCTTTTCACTACGCTTCCCTTGACTCCCTACGGATTCAGATACAAAGGAAGTGAGTTGCGAGCTGACCTTCTCGACCGGAAAGTAAATCGGATGAACGTAGTTGAGGAAAAGAATCAGACATATGATAGAAAACGAAAGAACATCTTCTTTGATGCGAAATTTTCGATTCAGAAATAACCATAAAACCAAGCTGGCACCGGTACCGACCATAGCCGACCTCGAACCGGCCAATGCCAATAAAATAGTAAAGGCTATTAATAGAGTTAATTTCTGACCGTAGCGAGCTGACGGAAGTACGCAGCAAAAAACCGTTAGACTTCCGAAAAAAAATCCTGCGGAGTTATGCGAAGGGAAAACCATCAGAAAATGGGTCTCATCCCACATCGTACTTCTGTCAAATCCAAGACAAGTCACGATCGACCCGATCGCCACCAGACTAAGAACTAACCAAACACGCGAAAGATCAACGCGAAAAAACGAGTTTTCAAAACTGGAACCTAACAAGACAAATGATGCCACCCAGAAAGTCTGAACAAAAATAGTCTTCGTCCAGTGATAGGTAGGAACCTCAAGAAAAAATAAATTTGCAGCGAGAAGAGTGATCTGAATAGAAACCAAAATGGGTAAAAACATTTTAGCTTCGCACAGCGTTCGTATGAAGACGGGTATTTTAAAAGACCATTTGTTTTTCAGTGGCATTTCATCCACTTCGACTGCGCAGCGCAAATCATCTGAAATCCTAAAATCATTTGTTAATCGGACCCGGTTTTCTAGTGTTTACTACTTACGGTTGTAGGGATCTTCAAGCCTTATTATATCGTCTTCTGCAAAAGAAGATCCAGTTTGCACCTCAATCACTTCGAGTCCTTCCGAAGTTTCATTACGAAGTTGGTGTACCTGGCCAACCGGTATGAACACTGATTCGTTGGCGCAGAAAACACTTTCTTGTCCATCTTGTACCACCGTAGCCCGGCCACTTGTCACGATCCAGTGCTCAGAACGGTGTTCGTGACGTTGCAATGAAAGGCTCCCGCCGGGATAGACGTGGAGAATCTTAACTTGGTAGCTACCAGCAACTGACAGACGTTCGAACCAACCCCAGGGGCGATAATCTCGATCGCCTTCATCCGCCTGCAACTTGCCACTTTCCTGTAGTCGCCGGACTACCATTCGAACGTTTTGCGCCTGGGACCTATCTGCGATCAGAACAGAGTCCGCCGTCGAGACGGCAAGAATGTGATCTAGGCCCAATCCAACAATCATCTTGTCATCTTTACCAGACCACAGAGTACTGTTACGACAATTGTACTGATGAGTCTCTCCATGCAAGACATTGCCCTCATCATCAGTCCCGTACTCGCGCCTAACTGCCTCCCAGTCACCCAGATCCGACCACTTCCCAGAAAAGAAAACGCATCCAATATGTGGGGCTTTCTCCATAAAAGCATAGTCGAAACTTTCCTCCGGAACGTCCCGCCAGGCCTCAGAATCGAGGCGAACAAAATCGAGATCTTTCCTCGCCCCCTGGTACGAAAGTACGACCGACTGCCCCATTTGAGGCGCAATTTTGCCTGCGAGCTCCAGCAAATAACTAGCGCGAAAGAGAAATAACCCTGCATTCCAGAAGTAAGAACCATCATCGATATACTTCTGGGCCAACTCAACGTCCGGTTTTTCGGTGAATGCCGTGACAGACATAATAAATTCGGTTTCGTCTGAGACTTGGATATAGCCATATCCTGTTTCTGGCCGATCCGGACGAGTACCGAAGCAAATAATCTGACTTGTTTCGAGAGTAGCTGACGCACTGCGAATCATATCAGCGAAGGTTTCTACCTCGGGGATATAATGATCCGAAGGCATTACTAGAACCACGCCATCCGGGTCTATCGAGACGACATGATTGGCAGCAGCGAGAATCGCAGGGGCTGTGTTCTTAGCCGTAGGCTCGATCAGCACTTCAGCCTTTTCAATTCCAATCTCTGCGAGTTGCTGACGGACAAGAAATCGGTAATCCGACGCCGTAATAATAACTGGTTGGTGCTTCGTATCTAAACGCAGTGCAGCCTGTTGAAACAAACTGTGCTCTCCTGCGAGTTCTAAAAACTGTTTGGGATAACTTTTACGTGAAAGTGGCCAAAGTCGGGTCCCGACACCTCCACACAAAACCACAGGAAAAATATCTAACATCAATAGAACCTTCTAAATCTTTTTTAACAAGTAGCTTACTTCGGATACTGGTATAAGACTTGAGAAAAACCGTTCATATATTCTTGGAAATAAATTTACTAAAGCTTCCAAGCCAATAATTTTAGCAAGATTGAATTTTGTTTTCTTTCTCCAGCTTGCTTTGCATTCCCTAAATGAAAGACTCTTTGATAAAAGAACTAACTTTATATCATCATTGCGATAATGATATTCCGTATCTCCATCGGTTACGAAGTATTCCATGGATCTAAAGCCTAAAGAAAATCTATGAGTAGGATCAGTCCGGAAATTATCAGAACTAAAATGCGGAGCTACTATCTCCACCAAACCATTCGTTTTTAAAATACGATGACATTCTGATATTATTTTTTCAATGTCTTTCAAGTGGTTAATAGAGTGTGAGAAAATAATTTTCTCCATAGATGAGCTTTCAATTGGCCAAGGATACTCATCTAGGTTATGACAGATATCAACGTTATCTAAAGGATATTTATCAATTCCAATAGCGGATTTAATTTTTTTAGATCCACAGCCAACATCGAGTATTTTTAGTTCAACCATATTAGCCATGATAATACCTCTCTCGTTCAATCATTGTGCATTTTTCCTATACCCCAAGTTCTCGTTGTCATGTAAATGAGTAATGAGTTTTAACAAAGCAAACACACGAGAAAGATAATTTTGTAGGTAGGTAAGATTTTTGCATTGAAGAGTAGATACACTGAGATTCCGCCTACCCAATACGGATTTGAAACTACTCTACAGTGACGGACTGGGTTTGACTGGTGAAATAGCGTAATCTCACTATCGCCCTCTAATTGTTCACTTTTTTTTACGAGGAGCAACCAGACGAACCATAGGGGATTTCTCTACCGTCTTCCGGTATGCCCTAGGTTCTCCGCATTAAAATCGCCATATCGTGACAATTGTCATATCCGAACGCATAATCTTGGATAGAACATAGAATACATAAAAAACAGGGTAGAAATGGCGGAACGACTTACTCTTTCACAACTTGAGTTCTTCCTCTGGGAAACGGCAGACATTCTCAGTGAAAACATGGATGGGCGCGAGAATGTGGAGCATTGTTCTTGAGCGACCGAGACATCAAATCCCTGAGTGCCTTCGTATGGTCTATCGCAGAGACCCTTCGAGGGGACTTCAAACAGTCTGAATACGGCAAGGTCGTTCTTCCATTCGTCGTTCTGCGTCGTCTCGATTGCATTCTCGAAGGCACCAAATCCCAAGTCCTGGAACTCGCATCATCTCTTCCAGAGGACATGGATGATGAGGCGCGGGATAGAATCCTGTTTGAGACTGCTGGTCAGAACTTCAAAGTCTACAACCAGTCTCAGTTCACGTTTGCGTCTCTTCGTGGGCAGGATGCAAAGGACATTCACCGCAACCTTCTCGACTACGTCACGA
>CAYOGP010000237.1:0-3657 GCA_964403555.1 uncultured Spirochaetales bacterium
GCCATTGCCTTCTACACGTCCATCAAATTCAATGCCGAGGAGCGCTGTCAGCTCTATTTCGCTGGGATCACGGCCGAGCTTCTCGCACTCACCAGTGACTCCGAGCCATTGTTCCTTTATATCTTCGGGAGATCCAAACGCTGCGTGCCATGCATCACCATATTTCGCTGTTCGTTCATAGGCCTTTTGGCTATGACCTCCAACCCAGATCGGAATGTGACCGTTCACTGGCTTGGGTTCGAAGCCTACTGGGCCAAACTTGGTGAAAGCTCCTTCGAACTCTGGTCTTTTTTCACTAAACAAAACCTCAAAGATTTCAAGAAATTCATCCGCTCTTTTGCCTCTCCGATCATAGGGCATACCCAAAGTCTCAAATTCCTCCTTCATCCAACCAACACCAACACCGAGAATCGCTCGACCGCCGGACAAGACATCGAGAGTTGCCCAAAGCTTTGCCTGTTGAATAACCGGTCTGTAGCCAAGAATGATCACCGTCGTTCCGAGCTTTACATGTTCGGTCACACCAGCGATGTAGATAAGACTCCCAATGCAATCCAACCACGGAGTATCTACGGGAATAAAATCACCTTCATCGTTATAAGGGTACTTTGACTTGAGACTTTCCGGGTCGGGCCAAGCTATATGATCACTACTGAACACTGAATCGAATCGAAGCTCGTCGGCTAACTTAGCCACGGAAACCAAATTTTCTTTAGTCGCAATATTTCCCGCATCGGGCAGATGAACTCCGAACTTCATTTAAATACCTCCTTAATTCGTTACTCTGGAGAGTACTATAGCCTGAAGGTAAAAATATAAAATCCTTTATATATTCAATACTTAAAGCATCCTTTTTCGAAATCTTGAGAGAGGCTAAATTTTTCTTTTACTACAAGTGACGCTACCGATACCCTCACGCCTCGCACCTCGCTAACATTCGCGAAACGAAACCTCAGGATTAAGGCGGAGGACATAGATGAACGTTCATTTTCTCAGCTTCTGGAACAATTTCAGAGACCACGACAAAGACCATGATTTCTACAAAAAAGAGCTAGCTGTTAACAAGCTCGCTGAACCGCTTGGCTTCGATACTCTTTTTTGCGTTGAGCACCACTTCAATGGCTATTCGATGTCTCCAGATAACTTCCAGTTTCTGGGCTACATGGCTGCCATTACCGATCGAATTAAATTGGGAACAATGGGAGTCATTCTCCCATGGAACGATCCCCTCCGAGTTGCTGAAAGAGCGCTCGTACTAGACCATCTCTCCGACGGCCGTGCGATCCTCGGCATGGCAAGAGGTCTCGCGAAGCGCGAATACAACGCATTCCAGATAGAGCTTGAGGAATCGAGAGATCGATTTGATGAGTCCGCCCGAATGGTTTGCAATGCTGTTGAAACCGGTTTTATTGAAGGCGATGGACCCTATTACCGTCAGCCTCAAGCCCCACTACGGCCCGGTCCCTTTAAGAGCTTTGAAGGTCGAAAATACATGGTCGCCATGTCACCGGACACAGTTCCGATTTGCGCCGAGGTCGGTGCCACCCAAGCAATGTTTGCTTATAAGCCTTGGGAGGACGTCGTAGGAGACATCGAAAATCACCGAAGCCTCTTCCTCCAACATCATGGAGTGGAAGCCCCGCCAGTCATGACTGCAGACCTTACCTTCTGCGCGGACAGCGCGGACGAGGCAGAAGAAGGCGCTCACAAGTATGTCGCAAGGTATTTCGAAAGCTTTGCAGAACACTACGAGATATTCGGAGAGCACCTCAAAGAATCGAAGAGCTACTCACACTACAGCGATGCCGGGTCCGCACTCGAGATCGTTGGCCATGAAGCCATGGTCGAAGGGTTCGTGAATGCGAACGTTTGGGGAACGCCTCAACAGATTCTCGAAAAATACGAAGCCCGAGGGAAGATCATCGGAGATTTCCAAGCAAACACCATTTTTAGCTACTCTGGCATGGACTACGACACGGCCAAAAACAGCATGACCACCTTTGCCGAGAAAGTAATGCCGGAACTTCGAAGCTGGGGGAAAAAATAGACTCCCGAGGCTTCTAACTTAGCTGGAAGCCTGAGTATCCCTCCGCTGCAACCGATTCGCACTTCTCAACATATGGAGGGAAGCCGAGGTAAGGCATGAAGACCCTCGGCTTTCCTGGTACGTTCGCGCCTAGATACCAAGAATTACATCCAAGGAGGAGCGAGCTTCCCGCTACTTCGTTTACGTGATCAACCCAATCGTCCTCGGCCTCAAGCGAAGCTTCGATTCGACGTAGATTCTTGGCCTTCATGTAACCTATACAATCGGAAATGAACTCAACGTGCTGCTCAATCGACGTAATCATGTTTGTTAGAACAGAAGGACTACCTGGCCCGCTCACTATGAAGAGGTTTGGAAAATTAGCTGTGGCGAGGCCGAGATACGTTCGTGGTCCGGCCAACCATTTCTCCTTAAGACTAAGACCTTTCTTCCCACGAATATCAATACGGTCTAATGCACCTGTCATAGCATCAAACCCTGTCGCATAAATTAGAGCATCAAACTCGTAACTGGTTTCACCCACTCGGAGACCATTTGGAAGAATCTCGTCAATCGGTGAATTTTTAATATCGATCAAACTGACGTTGTTGCGGTTAAAAGTTTCGAAGTAGCCGGTATCTGCGCAAACACGCTTACAACCGAAGACGGAGGTAGGTGTAAGAGCATCTGCTACAGCAGGGTCATCGATCTTTTCTCTGATCTTTTCTCGAACGAACTCAGCCACAACATCGTTAGAGTCCTGATCCAAAAGCATGTCAGCGAACGTTCCATAAAAATACAACCCCCCGAGCTCCCACCGGCGTTCACATTCCGCCCGAAGCTCAGCGGGCGTCAACTCCGCAGCCGTCTTTTCGTTCATTTCGACGTCCCAGGCAATCAATTGATCTCGGGTAAAGGCTCTATACTCAGGGTATCTACTTTTAATATCAGCAATGAATTCCTTGTCTAGCGATTCATTTCGGGCTGGAACGGAGTAGTTCGGAGTCCTTTGGAAGACATATAAATGGTCCGCCTGCTCGGCGATGTGTGGAATCGACTGAATCGCCGAAGAGCCCGTACCAATGATTCCCACCCTTTTACCGCTGAAATCGACCCCTTCGTGAGGCCAACGCCCGGTATGGTAAGTTTCGCCAACGAAAGAGTCTTTCCCTGAAAACTCCGGATCGTTTGCCGCGGAAAGACAACCCGTAGCCATCACGCAATAACCCGCGCTAAATCGTTCTCCTTCAGAAGTAGTAATTAACCAGAGGTTTTCCTCTTCTGAGAAAACAGCCTCGGCGACCTTCGTGTTTAGCTGAATGTGAGGTCCAAGTTTAAAACGGTCCACGATGTGGTTGGCATATTCTAAAATTTCAGGCTGAGGCGCGTACCTTTCTTTCCACTCCCACTCTTGCTCTAATTTCTCGTCAAACTGATAAGAATATTGAAAACTAGGAATGTCACACCGCGCTCCAGGATATCGATTCCAGTACCATGTACCGCCAACTCCCTCGCCAGCCTCCAATACCCGTGCAGCTAGACCTTCACTCCGGAGTTTCTGAAGCATATAAAGTCCCGCGAATCCGGCGCCTACAATCACGGCATCCAGACGACGGGGTGAGTTACTTGTA
>CAYOGP010000238.1:0-2439 GCA_964403555.1 uncultured Spirochaetales bacterium
GGTACGCCAAAGTGTTTGAAATAATCCTCGTGATATCCCACACCCGCACCGAATATAAGTCTCCCTCTGGAGAGGTTGTCTATTGCGGCAAGCTGTTCAGCCAAGTGAACTGGGTGATGGAACGTAGGCATCATAACTGTTGGAGCAATCTTGACACGCTTCGTACGCGCGGCGAGAGCCATCAACAAGGAAATGCAGCTAGGCCAGTAGGTCTCCGTTCGCTGATGACGCTCTGGTACCCAGATCCCATCGAACCCGACCTCTTCTGCAAGCTCAGCCTCACGTAAGATTTGATCCATGGCATCTGATACATCTTCCCTATCGGGAAGGTTTGGTTGTGAATAGTGCCCAAAGTGAGTATCCGGCATGTAGGCGATCTGCATAAGAACCTCCTGTCTCTTCCATGAAACTTGCCCCAGCTTTCTTTCAAAAACAACTTATCTATGAATGGGTTCCCGATTTTCCCAAAAAGCCAACCTTTCTCACTTAAGAAAAATCATATTCCACAAGAGACGGCCACTCTTAGCTAAAGAGGACCTATGTGTGATAAAAGAAACATGACGCTCGGGGTTAGTCTCCGACAACTCTATAGACCACATGGAGTTAATTTGGTTAGGCACTAATGAGTATCGAATATCAACTATCCGATCTGGAAAGTCTGGATCTTTTGCCAAGTGATCTCGACTAAACCATCTAAATCTTTCAATATCCTTGGCCTGACGCGAATCATGGTCAAGCCAAGAAAAGTCCCGTTTTAGGTCTAGCTTTAAAATAGACTCGCCTTCGTATACACGAGATCGGTAGCCTACTCTTACGGCATCTACGTAAAATCTGCCGTTCTCCTCGTAAACAATTTTCCAGACCAATATATTTGCGAAACTAGGTTTTGCATCGAGCGTAATCGGATTATGTCCTCTCTGTTCAGCCAAGCGCCATCCTAAATTTACGGCACGATCATGTTGCCACAGACCAGCCAACAGATAACTCAATGCCCAAAGAATTCCTAACTTTGAAAATTTACGATTTCGTTTGAATACTGCTAAACACAACAGAACAACTATCGGCAGAGTAAAGAGCGGATCAATTATAGAAATAACATTCCATGCAAACCTAGCTTGACTAAAAGGCCAAAGCAAAACCGTCCCATAGGTAGTACATGCGTCAAGTAGAGCATGTGTAGAGTACCCTAAGAAACAAAACAGCCAGGTCAAAGAGAAGGCGTACTTTTTCCATCGGCCAACAGCAAAATGGAGCAGAAGTGCACACAATGAAGCACCGATCGGAATAAAAAGTAGAGAATGGCTAAATTGTCGGTGATATTCCAAGAACAGTAGAGGATCTGTTTCGGAACTTATAAGCACATCCAAGTCGGGAGCGAGTCCCGACAAAAAGCCACACAACGTAGCCCAGAGTATTGACCGAGTTCGACTCAGAGCCTGTGGCAACACGGCACCGACCGCTCCCTGAGTTAAGGGATCCATTTCGACAGCGACCTTTCGAAGAGGCGTTTCGCTCTTATCATTTACACGCCAAATTTTCGTACTTATTCGAGATACTCATTGACTAAAAGAATTCCTATTTCAGCATGCAGATTGTGTAAAATTACCTGTATCGAGTTTTTCGTTGCCATCATCCCCGGGGCCGAAACAGACCTTCTTGCATCGCAGTAGCCAGCAGCTCGCCTTTTGCGGAAAATATCGTCGCTTGAGCAACACCTCTGTTGTTTGAGAAAACTAAAGGTCGAGCATCCATAAGGAGCCACTCATCTCCGGATTCCATCGCTCCATGAAACCAGATCACGTGATCTAAACTGAGGCAGAGGTAATCCTTACTCCATTGACCCTCGCTCGGCGGAGTCGGATGACCTTCCACGGTCGCATCAATTAAATTGAGATCCGAAACGTAAGCCAATGAACTTGCATGAATTCGTTTATCCGAATCAGATTCAAAAGATCCCCGAACCCATGTGGAGACCCGCGGGTCATCCGACCTAAAAACAGCGTCCCGTCTCTCCAGGCCCGCATCCCAACGACCCTCCAACTCTGCCACCGGAGCAACATCCTTGGTAAACTTCACGTGGTCACGTCTCGCGGGAGATTTCTCAGTCGTAAATGAAGCGATGACGGTTACCACCTCTCCCACTGATTGAGTCGCTACGATCCGGCGGGTGACAAAAGACTTTCCGTCCCGAAGACGATGAACCTCATACCGGATTGGTTCTCTCAACAGTCCACCTCTGACGAAGTACGCGTGCAGAGAATGAGGAGAAAAATCCTCTCCTACTGTTTGCGTAGCAGCCCATAGAGCTTGCCCAAGGAAGAGACCACCGTAGACAGCACCCCATTCATATGCGGGGGTCGTGGCCTCAAACACGTCATCTCCTCGGAGGTTAAGCCTGAAAACTGAGGATAAATCGAGACTCTCTTGTTGCATTGTCAG
>CAYOGP010000238.1:2539-3653 GCA_964403555.1 uncultured Spirochaetales bacterium
CCACACTAAGGAGAAAATCATGGAATTTCTGTTCATGGGAAACATCGTAAAACCCACAGGCATGAGCGACAAAGAGTTCTTCCAAATCTGGAAGGCCGAATCGGAGGCAGCAGTCGCCGGCTTAGACTCTGGTGCTATAAAACACTTGTGGAAGGCTGCTGGCCAATATCAGGTCGTAGGCGTATTTGATTTTCCAGATGCCGATTCTGTAGACGCTGCCTTACATTCTTTGCCAATATGGGCACTCGGACATCATGAAATGGTTCAAGATATTGTCCTAAAGCCCTTAAGAGACTATCGAAATTGGGCTAAAGACCTTGTCGATCTAGCTGGAAGCTAAGGCCCCAAAGAGCGATGGTTGCTGGTCCTCAACCGTCGCTCTTTGCCTCCTGAAAAGTTGAGCCCCTATGACTTTATCTTGCCTTATGCAGTCTGTCTGTCAGGGCCAATCCCCTCGGAACGCTCATAACGCCAGCCCTCTTTCGTCATCCACACCCTGTGTTTGACTTCCTGTTTTTCTAAGTCTCCAGAATCATAGGCGGAGTCTTCGACCAAGAGAGAAACTCCTCCCCCCTCAACTTTTACCAGGTGAGGGTGATAGCGAGGCAACCGCCAACGACCCAACGCCTCCAAAGCAAGGTCAACGTTTTCAAAATTTTGGAGCCAATGACTCGTGACATATGTTGGCGCCGGGAGATCAACCTCACCTTTTGATTGAGCCAAAAGAGCCTCTTCGGGCCTCATCCAACGAAATTCATGTATTTCTCCTCCGTCCACACGTACTTCTGAACTCTCCGCAGCCCTAGCCGCAAAAAACCAGGTGCGGAAACGCTTGGGGCGTACCGGAGGAGTAGTCCATTCTGCAAACGGAACTAGATCGCTCAAAGAAACAATCAATCCCGCCTCCTCGAGAGTTTCTCGCACTGCAGCCCTTTTCGCCGCACCCTCAAGATCGTCGGAATCTACGTTTTCAAAATCCTCAGGATCAATCCTCCCTCCTGGATAAACCCAGGCCCCACCATGAAAATTTAAGGCCACATTCCGGCGCAAATAGAGAATCTCGAGGCCCTCCGCACCATCTCTTAAAAGAAGCACAGTAGCGGCATTGAGAATC
>CAYOGP010000239.1:0-3606 GCA_964403555.1 uncultured Spirochaetales bacterium
CAAAGATATCGAGAGTCGATAGCCACCCTTGACGCTGCGCAAGGTACTATCTTAGAAGACCGAAACATCCTAATCGAAGACACTAAACAGCTGCGGTAATCTCACTAAACCCTGCAGGAGTCACAAAGAACTTGAACTTTTTTGGAAACAGACGCGATAGGAATGAAGAATTTTCCAACGTGGAATCAGGCATAGTTTTAGAAACAACCCCCGTCTTAGCCGAAACCAACATGTCTAATGCGGAACCACATCTAGATTCGAAAGGACAGAGAAAAATGGCAAGTATTGGAAAATCGATAACGATCAAGGGAGACCTCACCGGTGAAGAAGACCTCGTAGTAGAAGGAACAGTTGATGGAAAGATTGACCTGCCGGAAAATGAATTAACTATTGGCGAAAGTGGAAAAGTCAACGCAGAGGTATATGCGCAGTCCATAGTCGTTATCGGCTCAATCACTGGTAACGTGAGTGCTACAGAAAAGCTCGAAATTCAGGCTACCGGTTTGATTGAGGGCGATGTTAGAGCTCCTCGGCTGGTCATACACGAAGGGGCCCGACTAAATGGTTCCGTAGAAATGAGCGACGCTAGTCCCGGACCAACCACAACTCATCTGTCATTTACGGAAGAAAATTAAAGGAACTACGCTGTCTTCGCCGAAGAATTCTTCCGGTTTTCTAAAAACAATAGAACGGGTGCCGCAACATATACCGATGAAAAGGTCCCCACAACTACTCCAAGGGTCATCGCTAAAGCGAAAGGACGTATTACCGACCCCCCAAGAATTAACATGCAAGTCAGAGCAAGCAGAGTAGTGAGTGAAGTAAGAAGAGTCCGCGATAAGGTTTGATTTACACTTCGATTTAGAACATCCACTAGATCATAGGTGGTTCGAAGTTCCATATTCTCGCGTACCCTGTCATACACTATAATTGTGTCATTCAGGCTGTAGCCTATAATGGCCAGAAGAGCTGCAAGAACTCGAAGGTCGAATTCAAAACCCAGAAGCACCCATAATCCTCCTGTTATTAACACGTCGTGTATCAAGGCAAGCACGGCTCCAGGTGCGAATCGGGCGGAAAATCGAAAAGCTATGTAGGCCAGAATAAAAAGGCAAGCCACACCTAAGGCAAGTAAACCCGAGCGACGTAGCTCCGCTCCGACCTTGGGACCCACAAACTCCACCCGTTCTACACTGACTTCAGCTATCTCCTCAGTAATTACCTTCTCTATTTCCCTAACCAAGTTTATTCTGGTTTCTGCACTTCCGGACACCATCGTGTTCTTCAATTCCGAATCGAGATCCAACTCTGCCTCGTCACTTGTGATCGTAGGATCTATCTCGAACGCAGATAAATTCTCAATGTGGAACTTCAGAAGGAATTCGTTGCCTTCGCTGCCGAACCTAACAACTGTGGGATTCTCGATCCCTGCTTTCGTGGCCGCCCTCCGAATAACCCCCTCCCCGACAAGGCTCTCGGGATCAAAACGTAATTGAATTTCAGTTCCTCCGGCGAAATCAATTCCCATCTTCATGCCCTTGAAAGGAAGGGCAAAAAGGCCCAAAAGAATCAGTCCTACAGATACCCCAAGGCACAATCTTCTTTTACCCAAGAAGTCCCAGTTCTGATCAGGCTTGATAATTTGAAACGGCACAAGATCTCCTGTCTAGATCGACATCGATTCAACATTCCGGTTTCCCGGAT
The DNA here is from genome assembly GCA_964403555.1 of uncultured Spirochaetales bacterium. Classification (GTDB taxonomy): domain Bacteria; phylum Myxococcota_A; class UBA9160; order UBA9160; family UBA6930; genus UBA6930. The sequence continues at coordinate 1,705 of CAYOGP010000239.1, forward strand.
ATAATGAAAACATCAGACGAGTAAGTACAAGAGCGGCAAATACACTCGTAAGAATTCCTACTGAAAGCGTAACCGCAAATCCCTTGATGGGACCCGTTCCATACTCATATAAAATTATCGCGGTAATTAGGGTTGTAATATTCGCATCCAGGATTGTCCACCTAGACTTAGCAAACCCTGAGGCAATGGCAGCACGAGGTGATTTCCCGTCTCGAAGTTCTTCTCGGATCCGTTCGAAGATGATGACGTTAGCATCAACTGCCATTCCAACCGTAAGTACCAAACCTGCAATTCCCGGAAGGGTCAACGTAGCCTGGAAGATAGACATCAACCCCATCAAAAGAACTAAGTTCAAAGACAAAGCCAGAGAGGCATACCCCCCGGAAAGTCTGTAATAACCAAAAATAAAAGCCACTATCAAGATTAATCCCATAATCGCTGCTCGAACACCGGCATCAATGGAATCCTTTCCCAGAGCCGGTCCGATTGTGCGTTCTTCTTCTAGATTGACAGGAATCGGCAAGGAGCCCGCTCTAAGAATCACCGCAAGTGCTGTTGCATCCTCAGAGGAAAAGTTTCCCGTTATTTCTCCACTGCGAGAAATCCTGCTTCTAATCGTGGGGGCGCTGTAAACAACTCCGTCTAGAATGATGGCCAGGGGAGTACCTATGTTTCTTTCGGTGAGCTCACCAAAGATCCTTCCGCCTTCTTGATTCCAAGAGAAAGTAACTGTCCACTCTGCACGCTGATTATCAAATTGGACTCTGGCGTCAGCGAGTAGTGCTCCTGTTATCGCAGCTTCTTGATTGACCAAGTAGGCTCCCAAAACATTGCCAGTCTCGTTATCAGTTTCCAAGGCAATATTCGTACCATCGGGAAGTCCTGTTTCGTATTTGGCTTTTAAAAGCTCTTCCGTCGGCGCAACCTCTCTCACGATTTTGAATTCGAGAAAACCTGTCTGCTTTATAAACTCGGGCGGAATACGACTCACACCTGGAACCTGGACCAAAATACGATCCTCTCCTTGACGGGTTACGACCGATTCCGGAATTCCTGTCGCAGGGTCGTTAATACGGCGACGGAGCACCTCCAGTGCCTGAACCATTGCCCTTTCTTTGGTTTCTCCTTTCCACTGTTCTGTCATTTCGAAAATAACTTCATTGCCGCTAACCAGAAAAGTTAAATTCTCGTAGGATTCCAACATTTCCTCAAAATTCGCCCGAGCTAGCTCTTCAGGAATGGAAAACGCAATTTTCTCGTTCTCAGGCTTTCGCGAAGAAAAATCCACCCCGTCGTCCCCAAGCTCGAGATCAAAAGTTTGACGGAAGTTCTCCAACTCGTTCGTGAGGGCCACATCGAAATCGGGAGAAAGCACCATGTGAACCCCGCCGCGCAAGTCCAGACCTAGGCGTACGGAATTATCCCCCCATAGCGACTCCTCACCTCGGTGTTCCGGCGGGACGAAGTTTCCTAACCCGAAATAACCGAGAATTCCCACGAGTACAAAAATCGCAATTAATTGGAAGCGTCGACTCACTCGCTACTCTCCAGCGCCGGTTTCGGCCGGCGGCCGCTCCGCGGATTCGGTCCGGCGAAGGATTCGGTTTCTGTCTATTTTGACCCTGATTCTCTCGCCCTTAATATTTGCGATCTCGACTGTAAGAATCTCTTCGGTGTTGCCTACCACATCTCCGTGGAGCCCACCTTCGGTCACAACTTTATCCCCTTTGATAATCGACTTTTTCATGGCCTCATGCTCTTTTTGTTTTTTATTCTGTGGCCTTATGATCAGCAGATAAAAGATGAGCATAATTGCTGCGACTGGGAAAAGCATTGCGAAGGGATCGCCCTGGCCCGACTGGAGCAAAACTGGAGAAAAATCGCTCGAATGGTTCGAGGGAT
>CAYOGP010000240.1:0-3603 GCA_964403555.1 uncultured Spirochaetales bacterium
TTCGGGATAAGTGTGACGCCTGAAAGCTTGTTAAACCGGCCGTTGTACGTGACATTATCTTCAGTCCATAATCGAATCATTACGTCTAAGGATTCATCCGTGCGTGGTCCTCTTTGATTAACCGGGACTCCACACGCCTCGAATTCTTTTGGATACTCGCCGCCCACGCCAACACCCAAGTTGAATCTTCCGCCTGATAACCTGTCCAGAGTGGCAATTTGTTTTGCCAGAACTGCTGCAGGATAGAGCGGAATAAGAGTAATACTGGTCATTAAACGAATCCGAGTGGTTGCAGCCGCAGCACCAGCAAGCGTTATTAGTCCGTTTGTGGTAGGGCCGTGGAAAAACATATGCTCGCCAGCGGTTAAAAAGTCGTAGCCCTGTGTCTCTGCTTCTCTCGCTTCTTCGACGACATTATCGGATTGTCGTAAGGAGATGCCGAATTCGATTTTAGCCATTTTTACCTCGTTTTTTAACTGTCGTTTCGTTTCGTTGTATTCGCCAAATTGTTCCAGTAGAATCGTCTGCAACGAAGAGTGCGCCGTCTGGCGCGACTGCGACTCCTGTCATTCGAAACTTTCGAAAATCTTTTTGACCAATGGCGAAAGTTTCGAAACCTCCCTTAATCCCGCCTGCACTAAAGGGAACAAAAGCGATTTGGTAACCCTCCTGAGGTAACGGAGATCGATTCCACGAGCCGTGAAAAGCTACAAAAAGACCGCCGTGATAGCGCTTTGGAAACGACAAGCCGTTGTAAAAGGTCATGCCCATGGGTGCCCAGTGCGCAGGAAAGGCAAATTCAGGTTCTTTGGTTTGATCGCATCGTCCTGTAACTGACCCATCGCCACCGTATTCAGGAGAGAGCACTTTTTCTTGCTCATTTCCATCGTAGTAACAATAGGGCCACCCGAAGTCCGATGATGGTAAAATCCGAACGAGTTCCTCCGCTGGAAGTCGTGCGTTCAGCTTTGCGGAATAGCCCCAGAGCGACCCAAGTTGGTCACGTCCATTGACTGCTCCCCAGAGATCAGAGGTCTTTGGTTCGATTGCCATTGCTAGAGTATGTCTCAAGCCCGTCGCGACTCGTGACTGTTCGCGGTGAACTTGATCGGTAGCGAATGCGTCGTATAGCCAAATACCAGCATGGAGCTCTAGTTGGGGACATGGATCTATGCCTGGGGAGCCACGAGACCGCGAACGAATTTGGCATGCATTCGAGGGAGCTCCAACGGACACGTAAAGCTTCCCTGAGGGTGCTAGAGCGAGGGCCTTCTCTTTGTGACTCCTTTGCTTTGGAAAGCCTCCTACTACTGTTTCTGGAGGGCCCAACGGAACAAGTTGCCCCACTTCCCAGGGCCACCGAACGATTGATTTGTGAGACGCAAAGTAAAGGAATTGTTCGCTTAGAACGAGTCCATGTCCGCTACCGGAACCAAAGCGCTGAACTTCGTCGGCACGCATGTCTCCGTCATTGTCGCGCAAACTTACGACACCACCATCTCTAATTACTCCAGATTTAATGGTTGCAAAAACGTCCCCATTTGAGGCGATAGCCAGATTGCGAACGGACCCTGTCGATTTTGAAAATACTCGTGCACAGAATCCCTCTGGAACGGCTAGTCCACCGTTTCCCGGGTCACAGTAATGCGAGAAAGACTCAGACAGGGTTGGAGAAGATAAGCCTGTAAAGAGAATCGCTGCGAGGAGTAGTTTTCTTTTCAAACTTCGGTCGCGAAGGCGCACATCGTTCGTGTTTCAATGCTACGTCTTGGAAGTGCATCCGAGGGGGCGTTCGGATCATCAAACGACGTGTGTGGACATGAAAGAGCCCGCCCATTACGCGTTTCCAATTGTTTAAAAACCATTATTTCGTCGGTTTGCATTCGTGAAAAGAAGCACACCCGGTGGTCGGGATTAAAGACGGGCATTGTAGAGCGAAAGAGGCCTCCACGCCCGCCTGCATCGCCCGTGTAGTAGTATCCTACGAGGTCATCTCTTTCTAAAGTAGTAAAGTCGATTATAGCAAGAGGATTTTGCTGGACCTCCCAATCAATAGGTTGCCAGAGGTTGTACCAAGCAAAATCCCATTGTTTGCTGTGGTCTAACTCAACACCCCATTCTGCGAGAGCCGTGGTTGCCGTTTTATTTCGGTTTTCCATTCCGTAATCACTGTGAATAAAACGGGCATAGGCGTTATTAAAATCTGAAGGATCTTCGGTTCGTATCTGATGTTGGTATGGAAAGACATGATCTGCCCCGGTTAATTCTCGAAGTAGGGCTTTTATCTGAGCGTAGTACAGCGTTTCAACTTTTTCACTGTCCCTAAGATCTGAGGCAGCTGGTGACATCTTCGTGAGCAGGAATCCTTCTCGATCAAGATCGAATGTTTTTTTTTCTTGCACATCTCGGCAGTCGATTATCGGAACAATATGGCGTTCTGTGTTTTTTCGTCGCGAATCCCGATCTCCGATTCTGGCGGACTCGGTACTCCCTTTCCACTGCTTACCCAGATACCTTATGGGAGCTTCGCAGTAAGGTTTCGGGTCTAAAGTGCTCATGAAACAAATAATCGCTCAAAAGATGAGGTTTGGCTCGTCCATCTTAGTTTTATTCCTCGGCTTTCAGGAGCAGATGGCCATAAGCCTCGGCACTGCTGTCAAAATCAAGGCTTGCGTGCTGGGCTCCGACATTAATATTTCTAAATGCGCGTTGGAGCGCGTTTGGCGAGTAAACGGCGTGGGCACCCGACCCTCCCCATAAGCGATTTATCGCTCGTCTACATAATTCCGCGGCATATGAGACTTGCCACTTGGCCCAAACGCGATCCTCTATACTGAACCGCTGCCCACTCGCCATTAGTTTTTCAAAAGCATCGAACACTTCCTGTTGTATTGAGTCTGCCATGTTAATTTCGCTTGTAGCTTCTGCAGTACGAATTTGAGTTGGTAGGTGCTTGGATTTGGGGCTACCTGTTAAAATTGTCTTCCTTGTCTTTGTACGATCGATGAAGCTTTCTAAACCGTACTGAGCTGATCCGAGAATTCCGTTAGATACGGACATACATAACATGGCTTCAGCCGAGAGTTTGTATAGATTACTACGATGATTTTGGGCATGAGGGCTAGTCCCACCGAACATGTGCCGAGTCTCGATTGTTCTATGGGCAGGTACAAAGACATCGTGGGCTACGACATCTTTGCTTCCCGACCCCTCAAGTCCCATCGTGAACCACGTGTCGTCTATCTCAAGTTCATTCGGAGGGATGACTACGTGAACGAGTGGTTTGTGCGAGCCCCGCTCGGAGCAGCCCAGCATGACCCATTCTGAATGGTCTACACCCGATGCAAATTGCCATCGACCATTAACCCTATATCCTCCTTTGACTGGATGGGCGTCTCCCTGCCAGGAGAGGGTGCCAGCAACGAGCCCATCGCGATCGGAACCGAACACTTCATCTTGCGCTTCTTCTGGAAAAGTTCCTAAGCACCAGTGGTGTGCCGCCATTACCATGTAAACCCATCCAGTGGCAGCGCACGCGCGGGAGAGAGCTGTGACTATCGCTCCTTGAGTTCGCTGGGGCATTTCGTATCCACCGGTTCTAGC
>CAYOGP010000241.1:0-3598 GCA_964403555.1 uncultured Spirochaetales bacterium
TGTTTGACATTCTCTAACGATGGAAACACTTGGGTCGGGCACGGATAAAAGATGATTTTTGGCAACCGAGCTTGTTTTATCAAACCAAAATGCTGCCACCTGATTAAGCACCTGACCTTTCAACGGAATAGTTCCAACCACTACATCGAAGCAGCTGACTCGGTCAGTGACCACGATGGTCCTTTGATCACCCTTGATATAGCTATCTCTGACTTTTCCACCTTCACGTTTTCCCAGTTGCTCAAACCGCGTTTCGTCTAAAGTTTGATTACAAAGTTCGGGAAGCAGGGCGTCAAGATCCATCATCAAGTCTCCTCATTGGTTTCTGGGATTTTTTCTTCTTTAAAGAGATCCTCAGTAGCTTGCCTCATTCGGATTAGATGAGACCGACCATCTTGAATTAAAACTTCTGCCGCATAACCTCGGCTGTTGTAATTGGAGCCCATAACGAATCCGTAGGCTCCAGCACACTCTATGACAACATAGTCGCCCACACTAGCAGTTGGGAGTAATTCAGATCGAACAAAACCGCCCTCTTCTTGCGTAAAGATATCTCCTGATTCACAAAGTGGACCACCTACGACGACACTAGCCACCTCGCTTAGGCTCCTCCCATCAGAGGACGCTACCGACATGGGGTGGTAGGCACCATACAGGATAGGACGAGCGAGATTATTAAATCCTGCGTCGATGAGGTAATAGAGGTTACTGCCCATTCTTTTGATAGCGCGTATTTCAGCAATAAGGTATCCGGCCTCCGCCACCAAGTAGCGACCCGGTTCTATCTCTAAACTAACAGGATGTGCAAATGCCTCGGTTAAACGATTCCGAGTCGCGTTCCAAAGATTGTAATACTCCTCTATATTTATTTCAGAGTCTCCTCGTTGGTATGCAACAGGTAAACCACCGCCAGCACTTATGCTAATGACCTGAGGACCAGCTTGAAGTGCAAACGACTCAACCGCCCCGCACACCTCAGCAAGGTGTTGATAGTCGGTGCCTGATCCAATATGCACGTGAATGCCGGTCACTCTCAAATTCTTGCGGGCGGCCCTCTCAAGACTATCCCCTAGGTCCTGAAACCAAATTCCATGTTTGCTTTGTTCTCCTCCTGTATTCGTCTTTTGGCTATGGCCATGTCCGAAACCAGGATTAATTCTTAGGGTGATGCAACCCTCCGAAACTCGGTCCCCGTACTGATCTATCATATCTGGAGAGCCACAGTTTACGTGTATGTCATTTGCTAAAACTAGCTCGAGAGCTTCGGAGTCGAAAATATCGGCCGTGTAAACGATAGCCGGGGGATCTCCTCCCGATTGGTATCCCGCCGCTACTGCTCGCCTGATCTCCCCTGCGGAAACCGCGTCCACCAAAGCCCCTTTCCGTCGCATAAAATCAACGACCGCCAAACTACTGTTTGCCTTCTGAGCATATCGAAATACATCAAATGGTCTAAGGGACTCCATCTGTGTACCCATTTTGTCCGAGTCGTAAATGTAAGTCGGAGTACCGTAGATCCTTGCGAGATCCCTAACCAACAATCCAGCAATTTCTGAGCGCGCGAGTGAACTAGTCATTACATCAGGTTACCCCAGGGGCTTACATTCTTGCGAGTCGTGGTACCACCGCAATATGGCAAAAACTTCCGGAGAAGCGTTTCGCGAGATGGCTATCCGATTAAATGCTGACCCAGCAGACGGGGCAGGACTTGTTGAGGCCGCCCTTACCATGTCAGCCTTATTTACAGGCTCTCTCAACATGGACAATGCGGAGCAAATCCTAGAAGACCTAACAGAGATCGCCCGAGCCCATTTAGCCAACGTCGACAGTAGGAGAGGCACTGCGGAGGCGCTGGTTCAGGCCCTTCACAAGGACGCCGGCTTTAAGGGCAATCGAAACGGCTATTACGATCCCAAGAATAGTTTCCTCGAAGAAGTTCTTATGCAACGAACTGGAATTCCTATAAGTTTGGCCGTTGTTTATGTCGAAGTGGCACGAAGGTTGCACCTCCCCCTCAAAGGGGTGAGCTTTCCTGGGCACTTTTTGACCCGATTCTGGGCTGAGGAAGCACCCGCCGAGACAATCTGGATAGACGCATTCGAGGGTCAGGTTCTCGACAACTCGGAATGCGAGGCTCGATGGAAAGCCATAGTCCCGGGAGTTCCCTTTTCCCCGAGTGGTATTGGCTCTGCGAATGTCCATGACTTCCTCTTGCGAATGTTAGGAAATCTAAAGCAGATCTACCTAAAAAGTCGAGACCCTGCCTTTTCGCTAGCCTGCTGCGATGCCCTTATCGAACTACAGCCCGATAATAAGTACGAATTGAGAGACAGGGGACTACTCTACGAACAGTTAGGACGGCCCAGCCTTGCGCGACAAGATCTTGAGGAATTCTTGAGTTCCCATCCTGACGACGAAACCGCTGGACCTGTGAAAGCAAGACTCTCCGCACTAATAGGCCAAAAAGAGCAGTTAAACTAAAAATGTTCTTCGAAAAATCGCTCCACACATCACATGAGCGTAAATCCGAATTCGATAATTAAATCCTACGACATATTCCCTGAGAGTCGCGAACCGTCAGGAATTACAAGAGCATTATCGGTTGAAATATTGACTCCTCCTTCACATGAAATGTTGCGACCGAAACAAACATCGCCCCGGACAGAAAATGAACTGCATTCAAGAAGTGAAGGAGGACCATAAGGAAACCTCTCGTGTAATTGTTCTACCGTACTGAAAAAGATGGGATCGAGATCTATCAGTGTCGGAACTTTTCGCTCAGATCGAATGTTACCATTGGAATCTACACCAAAAGCATCCGATGAAACGTTCAAAAAATCATTCGTCGTCTTTACAGGAAGAAAGCGCTCTCTTTCTACCAATATCGCTTCGGCGCGTTCGAATACTTGAATGGCGGAACCCATTGCTGATTCCAGCTGAAATATCTGAGGTGACTCCGGTTCACTAGAGTCAATATTCTTCTGATTACATATCATAGGTAACGGAAGACAACCTCCGCCTCGCTCAAGCTCTTCTTTAAGACTAGGAATATGTATCCATAAGTTGTTGGTATTGAAGTACCTGTGCCTCGACGTGTCTTGAAACTTATCGAGGTCTGTCGCAGAACATTGAGATATCTCTCGAAGAATCCACCGACCGTCAATTGTCTTCGCTAGGTGACCTCCTTTACGATCTGACCTAGTTCTTTTACAAACCTCCATCGCGAATGGAATTTCAAATTTAGAAAACCATCCGAGAATTGACAGGTCTAATGTTGCGGACAAGTTATCTATATTCGATACGAAGAGATAATCGATCTTGTGCTCGCAAAGTTTTGAAAGAAGACCGCTGCATGCCAAAGACGGAAAAAGATCTCCGTGGCCCGGCGGACACCACTCTAACGATGGGTCTATGTCCCATGCGACCGGCGAGAGGTCATCGACCCAGATTCGAGGAACCCTACTCTGCAAAAATTCCAAAGGAAGATTCGAGACCGCTAGGTTCGGATAGTCTTTAAGCTTCTTCATCGAGTCTTCACTTGTACGGTAACTATTCATCAAAATGAGAGGAATTGAAGCATCAAACTTCTCCCGAAGGC
>CAYOGP010000242.1:0-3593 GCA_964403555.1 uncultured Spirochaetales bacterium
CGGTTTTGTCCGAGACTAATGTGTGGAGCTCAAATTATGAATAAATCGCCAATCGAAGATCGACAGGAACGCTTAGAAAAAATTCGGAACGAGATGGGTGGGAAAGAAAAACTTCAGGCGATGAAGGCATCTGGAGATCGGACAATTCGGGAACATATCGAGGGCATTCTTGATGCCGAGTCGTTTCGAGAATTGGGAACCTTTGCGCGATCTCTAAGGGTTGATAAAAAAGAAGTGACCCCTGGAGATGGAAAAATTGGAGGGCACGGTCTCATTGCTGGTCGCCCAGTCGCGGTTTTTGGCGACGATATAACGGTACTTCGAGGAACAAGCTCAGAGGTTGGAACCAGGAAAGAGCATAGACTTTATGAACGGGCTTTGGCCATGGGGATACCGATAGTTCACTTTGGGGAAACTGGTGGCGGGAGAATTCCAGACCTTATGGGCTCAGAGGGCCTTTCGGAGGCTGGAGGACTCATGAATATGGCAACGCGACGGCATAAAGTTCCAATGGCGACAGCAATTGTAGGGCAGTCTTTTGGTGGTTCCTCTTTTCTCTCTGCCATGTCGGACTACGTTGTCATGGTCGAAGGCTCTTGCCTGGCTGTTACATCACCGAAAGTGTTTGAGATTGCGACAGGTGAAGAAATTACCTTTGAAGAGGTTGGTGGTGCGACGGTTCATGCTAAACACACTGGTCAAATTGATTTAAGTGTTTCGACCGATGAGGAAGCCTACGAAGCCATTCGTCGATGGCTATCTTACTTACCCAATAATGCTTCCGAGATCACTCCACGAACCGAGTTTAGAAAGACAATTGGACCTGATTCAGGGCTGGCTTCATTAGTCCCCGATCGAAGGACACGTGGATATGATATGCGAAAGGTTGTGGAGAGAATATGCGACGAAGATTCATTTTTTGAAGTTCAGCCCTTATTTGCAAGAAACGTGACAGCTGGATTGGCTCGACTGAATGGCTTCGCGATTGGTATCGTTGCAAATAACCCGTTTTTTCAAGCAGGTACCCTTGATCCAAATGCCTGCCAGAAGATTATAAGGTTGCTTACTATCTGCGATTCATTCAATTTGCCCGTCGTTTTTCTTGTTGATGTTCCAGGATTTATGGTCGGTCGTAAGGTAGAGCACGACAAGATACTGCACTGGGGGATGAGAATGATGCAGGCTTTGCAAAACGCTTCTACTCCAACGCTGACGGTATGCCTCCGTAAAGCTTTCGGTCTGGCTTGGCATGCCATGAATGGTTCCCGGATGGGAAACAAAGGACTTTATGCCTGGCCAGGAGCCGAGATTGGATTCATGGATCCCCAAGTCGGAGTAAATGTTGCATACGGAAAGAAGTTGGGTTCCATTGAGGACGATGAGAAGAGAGAAGAGGAAAGGCTTCGTTTGTTGAAAGAAATTAATGAAGCTACAAGCCCCTACGAGGCTGCAGGTGCGATGTGGATCGATGAAATTATTGACCCTGCTCTGACGAGGCAGACACTCGCGGAAGATCTTGAAAGATTATCCAATCGAGTTATCCCGCCGCCCGAGCAGCGACCTTTATCGTATTGGCCTACCTGTTGAACGCTTTTAGTCTCCCCTAGAAATTTCCAGATTTCCAGGACTGTCACCGTTTCGCTTGTCGTCCAAAAAGTATTCCGGCAACTCTTCGGATTTGTATCTCTTCTGACCCTTCGGTTATTCGATATCTTCGATGATGACGATAAATATGTTCAAACGGTTTATGTCGGCTGTATCCTAGGCCGCCATGGACTTGAATTGCTCGGTCGGAAGCATCGCAAACCAATCGATTAGCGCGGTAGTTGCACATTGAAACTTTATCGGTGACTTCCATATGGTGCAGTTGGTCGAGCTCCCAAGCAGTTTTGTAGACCAAGTTGCGTACCATCTCACATTCGGTTTGCAGTTCTGCGAGTGGGAATTGAATCGCCTGATTTTTCCATAAAGGGTTATCGAAAACGATACGTTCTTTTGCGTATTTGACGCTTTCGTCTATACAGAATTGAGCTGCGCCAACGCCTGATGCGGCTTGCCGGATACGATTTTCATGTGTGAAAGTATTCGCAAGTTCAAGGCCAGAGCCTTTTTGGCCTAAAATGGAGGAGCTTGGGACACGTACGTCATGCAGTGAAATTTCCGCATGATCACTCGGCATGTTAAATGTCCACCACATGAAATCGACGCTAAACCCTGCAGAGTTAGTAGGCACTAGAAAAGCTGTGATTCCTTTTGCTTGCCCTGCCTTACCCGAGGTTCTAGCGAAAATCATATCGTGAGTTGCGCTATGCAAACCCGTGTTGAATCGTTTGCTACCGTTTAAAATCCAATCATCCCCATCTTTTACTGCAGTCGTTTCTAGCCAAGTTGCGTCGCTCCCATGCGATGGCTCGGTAAGCCCGAAGCCAATAGGTTGAGAACCATCAATTAGTCCCTCCAAAAATTCATCTTTTTGTGCCTGTGTACCAAACCGATGAAGCATTATCGCTATCGGAAAGTTCCCAACAATCGATGATTCGTTTTGCAAGTCATTATGAAGGCCCAGACCTTTTGCTGCTAGGTGTTCTCGTATGATAGCCATAGCCAGGTTAGAGCCTTCGGATCCTCCCATATCCTTTGGCAAGCCGAAGCGTAGGTGACCGGCGGCATCCGATCGTCTTCGCATTTCCGAAAGGAGTTCTTCCCATTCTTCGCGGGGTTGTCCATCGTTGTCCCAATTTGTTCTTGAATGCTCTCTTCGGTGATCGAAAAACCTCTGGTTATCATCGGCAAGTTCGAGAGGCAGGATTTCGGTTTCGATAAATCGATCCAACTCGATGAGTTTTTTTTGGATGTCTGTTGGGATGGTAAAGTCCAAGAAGATCTCCTGTAGAAAAAAATTAGAAAACGGTCGGATCTAAGAACCGACGTAAAACATTTTCGGTAATTCGGGAAACATTGTTATTGTAGTTTTTTGATGAGAGCGCGCCGGACCATGCAATTGATCCAGTAGAAAACACTGCGCCTCCACCAGGCGTTTCGTAAAAAACCATGTCGGCGCGAACATGAGGGCACGTTGTACCCGTAATTGCTTTATGAGCATGCGTATGTTCTTCAGCAACCCAATGGTATCCATCGGAGAAATTCGTAGCTGATGCGATTACCAGCGCATGCGGAGGAGTTCCAAGTTGTAAATCGGCACGGTCTATTTCAAACCCTGCGGCACCACCGCCCATTTCACCAAAGTCTCCAATCTTTTCTTCCGCTTTTATTCCTTTGAAAACAAATTCTACCCGCGGGTCGAAGCTGTCGTCCGTCCTCTCATAAAAGGTGGATTTGTCAAATCCCTGCGCGGTAAAACCGATTCCAGCAATTGCCTGAGGAGGGAGCCCATTGCGTCTCCATAGGCCTCCTAATTCGCCACTGAAAGAATGATAGTATTCGCCGGGCTCGGAAATCCAACTTCGACTGCCGTCTTCCGCTCTTCTTACTTCGATTACACCGGGAAAATCTTTGTGATAATCGATTTTCCAGTAGAATCCATTACCGCCCATATACATAAACCTTCCTCCCCTCTGTTGATATGCAAGGAG
>CAYOGP010000243.1:0-3590 GCA_964403555.1 uncultured Spirochaetales bacterium
CCAACTTGAACAATTGGTTTTTGATTTATACAAGTATTCTGATTAGACCTCTGATATTTTATGAGACTAATAATATCCACATTCGACGCTGTTCCATCGTCATCATGAGGCTTAATCACAATTCGGCCGGCATCAACCGACACAACGATCCCATCTCTTTTAGCTACGACAGTAACGCCCGAATCCCGCGCCACTACGGATTCCATCCCCGTACCCACAAACGGCGCCTGGGTTCTTAACAAAGGAACCGCCTGCCTTTGCATGTTCGAGCCCATTAACGCTCGGTTTGCATCGTCATTTTCTAGGAACGGAATTAGAGACGCCGCGACCGATACGAGCTGATTGGGAGAGACATCCATCATATGCACTTCGTTGGGATCGATCATTTCGTAGTCGCCTGTTTTGCGTGCCGACACCGCATCCCTTACAAAATTCCCCTTTTCATCGATTGGGGCATTCGCTTGAGCGATACTCAGTCGCTCTTCTTCAAGCGCAGAAAGGTATTTGACCTCGTCAGTAACGCGACCTTCTTCGACTACCCGATAAGGGGTTTCTATGAAACCAAAATCGTTGACTCGAGCATATGTTGAAAGGGATGCAATTAAGCCAATATTTGGGCCCTCAGGAGTTTCAATAGGGCAGATCCGACCGTAATGAGTAGGATGAACATCCCTTACTTCAAACCCCGCCCGTTCTCGCGTAAGCCCCCCCGGCCCTAAGGCTGAGAGACGCCTCTTGTGTGTCACGGCAGAAAGCGGATTCGTTTGATCCATAAACTGAGATAGCTGACTCGAGCCAAAAAATTCCTTAACCACTGCCGAGACCGGCTTGGAGTTAATGAGGTCATGAGGCATTAACGTCTCAATTTCTTGGAGCGACATCCTCTCCTTGATTGCCCTCTCCATTCTCACGAGCCCTATCCTGTACTGATTCTCCAAAAGCTCGCCTACTACCCTAACCCTCCGATTTCCTAAATGATCGATATCGTCAACTCTCTTAGTCGGATCGGAACCGTTCTTTAAATCCACCAAGTACTTTACGGCACCCAAAATATCTTCGGGCCGCAGAGTAAGGAGTTCACTCAAAGGAAGTTCTTCCCCTTCAGATCCATCTACTTGTGACCTAGCCTTAACCCGTTCACTTGCCTCGAAATTAAGCTTGTGATTTAACTTCAATCGGCCTACTCGAGAAAGATCATACCTCTCGGAGTTGAAGAATAAATTCTGAAATAAATTGGTCGCCGTATCTAAGGTAGGCGGATCTCCCGGACGGAGTCGTCTGTAGATATCGATTATTGCTTCCTCGCGCGTAACTGTTTTATCCGCCAGTAAGGTATCTCTGAGAGCAGTACCACTTCCCAGCGGATCCAAATACAGGAGAGGAAACTCTGTGATCTCCCTAGACGCGAGATCACTAAAGATTTCTTCGGAAACTTCCTCTCCGCACTCGAGTACTACCTCACCCGTAGTCTCATCAACAATGTCACCAGGAGCAACTCGCTTGACTGCATCGTCTCTCACCAGATCTTCCACGGCTACTTGAATCCACTCGATGCCTGCTTCACCTATTCGCCTAACAGCTGCTGCTGTGAATTTCCTGTCTTTCCGCACTAGGATTTTACCGTCCTCGGACTTAACCTCCTTAGTGCAACGCTGGCCGATCAAAATCTCGGGTACAACGCTTTTAAAGACCTTCTTACCATCCACTCGAATTAGTTCAGCAGTATAAAAATACGAAAGTAGGTCTTCCGCCGTGTACCCGAGCGCTTTCAAAAGGACGGTTACAAGAATTTTTCGTCGTCGGTCTATCCGCGCGTGCAAAAGATCTTTGTGGTCAAACTCTAAGTCAAGCCAGGAACCCCGGTATGGAATGATCCGGCAAGAAAATAGTTTCTTCCCCGCGGCACTTACAGTCGTGGAACGAGTGGTGTCGAAAAAAATTCCCGGTGATCGGTGTAATTGAGAAACGATCACTCTCTCAGTCCCGTTGACGATAAAGGTACCATTTTCCGTCATTATCGGGATTTCACCGAAATACACTTCTTGTTCTTTTACATCACGAATACTTTGCTGACCATTTGCATCGTCCCAGGCGACGAGTCGAATTGTCACCTTGAAGGGTGCGGCGTAGGTCATTCCACGCTGAAGACATTCCTCAACGTCATACTTCGGCTCTTCAAGGGAGTAACCGACAAACTCGAGAGATGCCGTATCGTTGAAGTCTTTAATAGGAAAAACAGAATTAAAGACTGCCTGGAGTCCCGTACTTTCTCTTTTCTCCGGCTCAATCCTCGTCTGAAGAAACCCTTCGAAGCTTTGCTTCTGAATATCAATCAGATTCGGGAATTCAAGAATCCTAGGAATCTTTGAAAAGTCTTTTCGCAGGCGGGGAGCTGTTTCGCAAAACTGTATTTCGGCCACTTGAGCCTCCGGTCTAGAGTTCGTGATATTTCACCAATACCGCTCTTGCGGTTACTTCACGTCTACTTGGCCCCCGGCGGCCTCCACCTGTTCCTTTAGCTTACTAGCATCTTCCTTTGAAACACCTTCCTTTATCGGCTTCGGTGCTCCCTCCACCAGTTCCTTCGCTTCCTTGAGACCTAAGCCCGTGATCGTCCGCACTTCTTTAATGACCTGGATCTTTTTATCACCAGCGGCAACTAAGATAACGTCAAACTCATCCTTCTCTTCAGCAGCCTCCTCTGCTCCAGCGGCCGGTGCGCCAGCCGCCACCGCCATTGGGGCTGCAGCTGAGACTCCCCAGCTTTCCTCCAGAAGCTTTGCAAGCTCAGCAGCCTCCATAACAGTAAGTTCCGAGAGTTGTTCAACAATCGCATTTAAATCAGCCATCTAGTTCTTCCCTTTCCAAAAAATAACAGCGAAGGCAGTCTGTTCCGCCAAGTTCGCCTCACCCTATCGAGCACTACCAACTTGTTCTGGTAGTGCAGCTCATTTTTATAGCCTGGTGGCCTAACTCACCAGTCCAAAATTTCTAATCATCCGAGCCCTGCCCCAATTGAGCCTCTCGCGCTCCTACCAGCCGACCAAGTTGCCCAGCCGGAGCCTGTAGCAAGGTCGCAAGTTTCCTCGCTGGACCCTGCAGCAGACCAACTAATTTCGCTCGCAACTCGTCTAAACTTGGCAGCGTGGCAAGAGTGGCAATATCCGTCGTATTAACCAACTGGCCCTCTACCAATCCAGCCCTCAACTCCAGTTCTTCATGCTCCTCCGCGTAGTCAACGAGAACCTTTGCCAGGCCGGCGGGATCACCGTATGAAAAAGCTAACGCCGTGGGGCCGGTAAACTGGTCCCTTAGTTCCGCAGAATCAGTTCCATCAACCGCCAAACGCAACAACGTGTTTTTTGCGACTTGATATTCGTATGACTGGTCTCCATCTTGACGAAGCTTTCGCCTTAAAACGTTTATATCCTCTACCGTCAAGCCCCGATAGTCAGCAACGAAAACGCTCGATGCTCGCTGGAATTTTTCCCGCAGTTTCGTAACCTGAATTTCTTTTTCGGCTCGCGTTAGCATCTTCTTCTCCTAGGCCGCTACCGCGGAGCTGGCAGGAATCAAAATTCCCGGCCCCA
>CAYOGP010000244.1:0-3588 GCA_964403555.1 uncultured Spirochaetales bacterium
GCTGCGGTTGTGCTTAATAGGTACAGTCCAGATTCGGCGCTCGGCGGAACATTGCGAGTAATACCGGAACTCGCGAAGGTTGCAGTGGGTAAACTGGCCAGCAAATTAGCGATGCAAGTTGACGATACTGCCTGGGGCATCATGCGACTAGTTAATGCAAATATGGCCAACGCAGTACGCGAAGTCTCGGTTGAACGTGGCCGTGACCCGCGCGACTACGCGTTGTTTGCAAGTGGGGGTGGTGGGCCTGCACATGGTTGGGACGTTGCCCACGAGCTCGGAATAACGAAGCTCTTAGTGCCACCGTTTCCAGGTGCCGCTTCTGCCCACGGGATGCTGATGAGTGAACTTCGTGTTGAGTCAGTACGCACGGTGCATCGTCCTCTTGCTGAAGTAGACCGCGCGGCGCTGGAAACCTTGTTAATCGACTTGTCGCAGGAAGGCGCGGGGCGACTCCCACAAAAGGCAGACAATCCTGCAGTTGAATCCCGTTACCAACTTGATTTGCGCTACCGCGGACAGACCTACGAGCTCGAGATCCCAGTAATGATCGATGACTTGGCTGCCGAGGTGCTTGCTGATTTATTTCACCAGGCACACCAGGCTCGCTATGGGCACTCATTGCCTGATGGGGAAGTTGAATTGGTGCATGCACGTGCCTCATCGGTGATTCCGCGTGAGCGATCGACAGGATTCGCACCACATTGGCCGAGCTCAAACGAAACTGGTTCTCGGTCCGTGTACTGGGGCCCTGAGCGAGGTTGGCTCCAAACGGACGTCATATCACGTAGCACCGTACAAGAAGTAGGTTCTGTTACGGGGCCGGCCATTATTCAGCAAACGGATTCAACGTTGGTAGTTCCTCCTGACGTGCGCGCGAATGCTCTTGTCGATGGCTGTCTTCTCCTTCAAAAAACGGAGTAGTAAAAATGAGTAATAAGATCGATCCAATCACGAGCGGAGTAATCCGTAGTCACCTTGTTTCCGTTGCACGCGAGATGGGGGTGACATTGAGACAGACCGCGTACTCCAATATTTTTAACGAAGGTTCGGATTTCTCGTGTGGCGTGTTCGATCACACAGGATGTTTATGGGCACAGGGTGAATTCTTACCGATACATCTCGGTGCTTTACAGTTTGCGGTGCGCGAGGCAATTCAAGAGGTTGGAATCTCAACCTTTGAAGAAGGCGATGCGGTGCTCTTGAATGACCCTTATCGTGGTGGTACACATCTTCCGGACCTGACTATGATTACTCCAATCTTCTATTCTGGAATGATTGTTGCCTTTGCGGCCAACCGTGCACATCATGCTGATATCGGTGGCACCGTAGCGGGAAGTTTCTACAGCAAGGCTACCGAGAACTTTCAAGAAGGTTTACGGATTCCGCCAATCCGCTTCGTTCGCAAAGGCACTATCGACCCAGATTTGATGGAAGTTATTCTCAACAATGTTCGCGTTCCGCGTGAAATGCGCGGTGATTTAGAAGCACAGATATCCTCGAATCGTACAGCTGTGACTCGCACTATATCTCTATGTGAACGTTATGGAGTGGGTACTGTCCAAGGCGCAGCGAATGAAATGTGTGCGCATTCTGAAAAACGTATGCGTGCAATTATCTCTAGCTGGCCAGATGGTTCCTGGTGTGGTGAAGATTTCCTCGACAATGACGGAATCAATCCCGAACGAGTAAAAGTGCATGTGAAGGCAACAGTTGACGGTGATACACTAACTTTTGACTACAGCGGTACTGACAAACAGGTCGCCGGTCCAATGAATTCGGTACGAGGAATGACGGCTTCCGCCACTTTTCTCGCCGTACAGGCTGCTGCAGATCCTACGATTCCCGCGAACGATGGCGCGTATCGTCCAATTAAGATTATTGCACCGGAAGGCTCACTCCTAAATCCTCGATTTCCTGCACCTTGCACGGCGGGCAATGAGACATCGCACCGCATTGTTAACGTGGTGCAAAAAGCGCTAGCTCAGTTGCCAACGGGACCTAATGTAATTGCCGGAGATCATGGTTCGTCCAACAACCTTTTGATCTCGTCAATCGATAAACGTTCACGAGAATTTAAAGTCTTTTTTTCGTATCCAGAAGGTGGTTGGGGCGCACTTGATGAGAAAGATGGAGAAAGCGCGCTCTTTTCCATCGTTGGAAATTGTAAAAATATGCCTGCGGAAGCCGTTGAACTACATTTCCCAATCCGTCTTCTCTGCTATGAGCTCCGTCAAGATACCGGAGGTGCTGGGCGACACCGTGGTGGACTTGGAACCCGCCGAGACTATGAAGTGCTGTCCGACTCAGCGTCGCTTTCATTCGTTTCTGATCGATGTATTGTTGGCGCAAATGGGTTAGATGGTGGATCGCCGGGCGGACCAGGTCAATACTTAGTCGACCGTGGTGAGGGGCTCGAACTTGCAGCGCCCGAGTTCGTATCCAAAGGTACACAGATTCCACTCCGAGAAGGTGATATTGTGAGTCAATGTACTGCAGGTGGTGGAGGTTATGGCAACCCAACTGAGCGAGACGCCGAAGAGATTGCGCGTGATCTCCGTCTAGGTTACATCTCCGAAACGGCTGCTAAGGAAATCTACGGCATAAGCAACTCATGATACTAAATTAATTCCTCGGCTATAGCGCGCTCGTTGCTGTTAACCCGTAAACGCACTTCAATCTGTGTTGGGTTTCTTTGCTCTCGAGTGCATTTCTTTGGTAGAATATTTTTGAATGAAGATTTGTTTCCCCATACATAAGGAGATTACTTATGCCCCATATTAAAAGAACCGATGTCAAAGTTTATTACGAATCCTACGGAGAAGGAACACCGATTGTTTTCCTTCACCCCTTTAGCACGAATAGAAACATTTGGCATTTTCAGACTTTTGCTTTTGCAGAAAACTACCGCTGCATTATTGTTGATCATCGAGGTCACGGTAGCTCCGATAAACCAACCGCGGGTTATGCCATAGAGGAACAGGCCGCAGACGTCATTGCCATTATGGATGACGCGGGAATAGATAAGGCAGTTTTGGTCGGTAACTCAATTGGCGGGATGATTGCGATGCAGGTTAATCTTGATGCTCCTGAGAGAGTTATCGGTAACCTCATCCTGAGCAGTGGAACCAATTTGGCAGCAGGGATGCCACCCGAAGCTGGAGAAGCATTTCAGCAGGATTGGCGGGCGGCTTTTAGTGGGCTACTCGAAGGTGCTCTCTCCGAGAAGAGCAAGAAAGATAAGCCTGAATTGATGGATCTGTTGCGCGGTTACTACATGACGGACGATAATTTTACAGAAGATGTCTTCGTCGGTTCTTCGAGTGATCCTAGTGGCGTCTTCAATTGGAATATCACGTCGACGATTGGCAATATAGCGAGGCCGACTCTCGTAATTGCAGGAGTTGAGGATCAAGCTACTACGGTAGAGGCAAATCAGTTTTTGTCTGACAATATTCCGAATGCGGAATTAAAAATCGTGGAGAATGTTGGTCACTTCTATCAATTAGAGAGACCGTCTGATTTCAACGACGAATTGCGGGGCTTCTTGAGCAAGCTGAGCCTTTAATCATAAATTTCCATGGACGG
>CAYOGP010000245.1:0-3575 GCA_964403555.1 uncultured Spirochaetales bacterium
ATTTAAACCTGCAGAAACCGGTTGTACCATGGGTCCTAACGGTTTAATTGCGGATGACGCCGATCGTCTTCTCGCAGCTAGCGGAAGCAATCAAGAACAAAGAGAAGTCTGCCCAGTTCGCTTCAGTTCACCAGCCGCTCCACTAGTAGCCGCAGAATCGGAAGGAACTGACGTTAATTACGAGGATCTCCTCCGCAAGGCTAGCCAACTCTCCGCAGACTTTGATTCACTAATTATAGAAGGCGCAGGGGGACTACTAGTCCCACTGTCAGATGGAAAAACCTATCTAGATTTTGTCAAATCTTTAGGACTACCAATTATCGTAGTTGTGGGTTCCAAACTCGGTTGCATTAATCATGCCCTTTTGACGCTGCAAGCGTTGGAAAGTCATCGATTAAAAATAGCTGGGTATATTCTCAACGAGATTCTCGAGAGTCCCGAAGAGACCCTCGCACATCAGACGCATCGCAAAATCATAAACCGCTTTTCAAATACTCGCGATCTTGGTCATATGCCGTTTACCGCTGACTGTTCCTCACTAGTTGAACTGGGTCGAAGATATTTAGATCTTAAATCCCTTTAGAAAAACAGGATGCTAGAGACGAAACAATCCCTCGCCAAAAATTTTATCCGCCCATCGAATAAATTCTTCATGCTCTCTCGGTTTACCAGCTTCCCTCCACGTCTCATCCGAGGTTTTCTTGCGAGAGTTGATCCACTGTTGTGCGTCTGCCCCCACCACCAAGCGTAGTCTCGAATCCTTACTTTCGATTGCATCGTATAGCGTCTTCGAAACGTGCTCTGGAAGAGTGGGGTTCCGATAACCAACCTTCCAATGAGAACGCCAATTTCGATAGAGGTCATCGTACGGAGAGTCCTTTGGCAGGTCATACTTGGGCGCCTTGCCGTGCATAGGAGTCTTAGCGTACCCAGGCTCAAGGATATGAACGCTAATTCCGAACCGCAACACTTCTTGCGCGAGTGTTTCCGCAAAGGTCTCAAGAGCGGATTTGGAACATGCATAAGTCAACATCCCCGCTAATGTGACCCTACCCATCCACGAGGACATAAAAGTAATATTACCGTCTCGAGTCTTACGCATATGCGGAAGAAAAGATTTGGTAAGTCGAATAGCGCCAAAGAAGTTTGTCTCCATGACTCTCTTGATTTCCTCGAACTGTACCTCCTCAGCCACCCCAAAGACCCCAATACCTGCATTGTTCACAAGCACGTCGAGTCGCTCGACTTTACTGAGGACGACCTTTGCTGCTTCAGATACTGATTCATCGTCATCCACGTCAATCTCTACAGAGTGAATTTCCAGACCCTCGTCTGAGGCAAGCTTCTCGATTTCAGAACAACTTTCAAGGTTTCGAGCACCTGCAAAAACTCTGTAACCCGATCGAGCAAAGAGCCTTGCGATGTCAAAACCTAAACCGCTGTTACCACCACTTATAAATAGATTACGCAGGACTTTCTCCTTAACTTATTTGTTTGCAACCCGTCTCGCCAAAGCGCGCATCCAGTCCCTCGCAAAAACACCCCCGGCAAAACTAGCCAGAGGCCAAAGCAAAGCGAACAAGAAACCTCCTCCGTGTCCCGACGGCCAAATTTTGAGCGTCGCCCCAACACGGGTATAGCTTTTATCGTTCATTTCTTCTTTTGTAAGATTAAAAGAGAGAACCACTTTAAGAAAACCCTTCTCATCATGAGCGATGAGCTCTGCGCGATTCTTAACTCGCGGAAAGGAACTTAAAAGTGAAAGCCCTTGCGCGATTCGTCCCAAAACCACTTCTCGAAGCGGGGTAACTCCCATTACCGCGAATCCCGAATCGAGCATCTGTGCATAAAGAGGCTTATCGGCAAGGAAGGGCATTGCCCATTGGAAGTAGCGAAACAGAACTCCCAAACGCGGGAGCTCACCAGGCGGAATCTTTTGCAACGCTGCAAAAACTTCTCCAGCTGAGCCCTCCATCAGAGCCTCATCAATCCTGCCACGAGCATCAGCTGGTACTATTCGGTCTACTTGCACCGCTTAGTTTATGCCCAGAGATCCAGGATTAAATAGGTTCTTTGGATCAATATGATCCTTTAACGACTTCAAAAACTTCAAGCTCTCTGGCTCGAGCCACCTTCCATACTCGTACCATTTTCCAACCTGGAGATGAATCGCGCCAATCTCGTCCAATAAAGTCGTAAGCTCCCTTCGCATCCCTAATGCAATTTCGCGGGCCTCCAGATTCTCAGGGACTTCCTTAAGTTTTTCTGCCCTCTCAGGTTCTAACTTCTCCAAACGGAACCCTTCCAGAGAATCTGACCAATAAAAACTCGGCTCAAACAGGAGATCTTTCCCATTAGCAGCTGTCAATAAAGAAGTTCTTATTCCGTGCACCGCCATCTGTGCCGCCTGATCGTCAAAATATTTCAACGTAGTCTCACAGACTTCTTTTGCTTTCGACCGGGGAAAAAGACCGTGCAAAGGAATCCACAACTCCCCTTTGGGGCCGGTAATGACTTGAGGAGTGGAACCAAAGGGATCTGCCCTAACAGCCAAAGGTACACTCGGATCAATTTCGCTCCCATAGCGAAGTCCGATTTCTCTCAGGTATGCAACTGACGCTTCAGCGATGTCGTCGGTCGGTGCATCAACCGTAACAAACACGGTCCAAGGAATTCCCTCTAAAAATGAAAAGCCTAGTTCCGCAAAGAGCCCGTTGTAAAGCGGATCAAATCCATAAACCTCTGCCGCTAATTCAGTCCGTCCAATCTCAAGTATGCAATCATTCATTATCTCAAAATTTGGAACGGAAAAGGAGAGGGCCATCGTGGACTCGGGAAGCGGCACAAGTTGAAGAGCAGCCTTCGTCTTAATTCCCATAGTCCCGGCATCGCCAAGAAATATTCCCGTTAAATCTGGACCATGATACCTCATGAAAGGACCGCTTCGACTGTGCGACCAGGCTCCTGTATGGAGAACTTCCCCTTCGGAAAGAACCACCTCGAGGCCTAATACCGCTTCAGACGCGAGACCATAACGCCCTGAACCAAAGAAAGAACTGTTGTTTGACAACGTCCCACCCACAGTAGCGAATCGTCCCGAAAGCGGACCCCAGTAAGGAGTTCGTCCGCCTTGTTCACTGACAGCTAAGTAAATCTCCTCCCAAGTAACTCCAGGATCTGCCACCACCATAAGGTCTTCAATCGAAATATCATGGATCTTATTCATTCTCCGCATATCCATCGAAACACACCCCTCCGAGCCAGGAACAAACGTATGGGTATATGACATTCCTCCACCACGTGGGACAATCGGAGCACCTACTTCACTCGCCTTGCGCACTACAGCAACCACCTCATCAAGAGTACTGGGCTGCACAACAACCGCCGCCGTTTCCCTCTTTTCGAGGCTTAAATCCATCGAATAATATTGCCGAGTATCTTCATCGATATGTGTATACTCGCTGCCCAGAGTTGAGGATAAAGACTCGAAGAGTGTGTCGGTCATAATTTTTTCCTTTCAAAACTTTTATTAAAAAATAGCAATTGGATTAACCGGAGAGGCGGTGCCTCTAAAA
>CAYOGP010000246.1:0-3571 GCA_964403555.1 uncultured Spirochaetales bacterium
GATAAAAGAGTCAGGCAAGCGTATCGCCGAGGTGCCTTGTCTGGTACCTAGGGACGTCTTGGATTGCCAGAAGAGGGTAGTGGGGTATCCAACCAGCTTGGATCAAGAGAGGCTTGAGTTGCGCGAGTTTCTGTTCGACAACCTCTATTACCATAGGCAAGTAGTAGAGATGAGTGAGAAGGCCGCCGGTATAGTTTCCGAACTTTTTAAAGTTTATCTCAGTGACCCCACTCTCCTTCCAGAGAGGATTCACGCAGAGTTCGGTACAATAGGAGAACCGAGAGCGATAGCGGATTATTTGGCCGGTATGACGGACCGATTTGCTCAGGCAGAGCATAGAAAACTTGTCTCGGGCTCAAAGTAAGGTGAAGGTTTCAGGTAAGTTTTTTTCTGCGCCAGGTCTACGCCTTCACAACGGTAGGCTTGGTGTTGTTTTTGGAGGCGTGTGATGAGTTTGGCTTCTGCTCTTGAAGATGCTGCTGATTCATTTCCTGATCTAGCAGATGTAATCAGACCTGCGAATGGAGACCCCATACGACTGCTCGAGAGCCTCGAGAGGTCGAGCTCCGTAATGCTCTTGGGTTGGCTTCTCAACAAGAATTTAGTGGCTGGAGAAGAGTTAATAGAAGCTTGGCTTGAGGAGGCAGAAGGTCTTGCTTCGATTCTTGAGCTGAATCCTGCGGATCTTAACAAGACGGCGCGCAAGGTGATCAGACGAGCAAAGCATTTCTTACGATCACGAGGAATCGACCTGCCTAAAACCGCCCCAGAGTCGAAGGTAGTAACGTTGCCTACGCTTGAAGAAAGCTTTAATACGGCCGCGGTGACGCCGATAGATCCGAGTGGCACTCGTCTTTTATTCATTGTCGAAGAAAATCCCGCTGGTGGACTACGGTTGTTTGAGGTTACGGTTTCGGAAGATCGAGGGGTTCTCGGCGTACGGGTCTATTCAGCGGGCCGCAGCAAGGTCCGAAATTTTCTGAAAGGTCTTAAAGCCGGAGCAGTTGCTGAGGTAGATCTTGTGAAAGCCCTCATTGCCCGCGCTGTCGCTGGACACCCTGCGGATCGACCAATGCCTGCAAGTTTGTCGGAATGGAGAGGCCATCTCGTAGATGAGAAGTCTCTAACTGCCTCGACTCCAGGTGATGCTGCTTTTGAAGAGTTGGGAGACTCCGAGGAATTGGATGCTGATTTCGTCATTGAGCTCGCGAAAAAGGGGGAGGTTGGTCCATGGCCCCCTGAAACAAAGGCTCTAGAGGAGGTAGCCCAAAAAATCCAGGATCGGCTCGATGGCCCGATTGTTCTTAATGAGAAGCAAAAGATGGATCAGGTAAACGAAATTATTGACGAAAGTCTCGAGAAATTTTTTGGTGAGACTAGGGGCCTCAAGATGTCTGAGAGGTATAAGGAATCGGCTTATATCCAGTGGAAACAGGGTAGCCTGAAGACGGCTAAGGCTTGCCTTGCGGCCGCCAGGGCTTTTTTGGATCAATCGCCTACTCGAAATGCCGTAGCGCGGTACTTATTAGAAACGCCTCTATCATCTGTCTTGCCCAAGACAAAGGAAGAAAATGTGGATCAGGGAGATTCCCTTATAGTGGCTCCGTAAGTTCGTTACCTTGTCCCAGTTCCGCTAATCCCCCCTTATACGTGTTTTGGAGAGTAGTCTGCAGCTGGTTAGCTAGCGCGAGAAAGAAAAAGTATTAGCTTGGCCTACGGTCCGGGTGAACCCGACTTAAAGGGTCTTTGGGAGTATAAATGCGAAGAGGTTTCGGAAGAAGAAGACGGAAAGTTACGACAGACCGACCAAGTGAGATTGATCTTTCCGAGCTAAACAAGGTAAGCGAGTGGGGATTGGTGGAAGGAGATCTGACTTCTATCGATATTGAAGGAGTCCCACGTAACTGCGCGATCTTCGGCGAAACGTCAGGAGAAGGAGTCGCCAAGACGGTAGTGGCAAGAGCTCACAACATAGGTGAGGCAGTCGGGGCGGCCCTTGTGGCCAAAAAAGTGCTTGAAGTTGGAGAGAATCCTGTAGAAAAATTCCTCGCTGTGGGTACCGAACTTAGTCGCGACGACAAGTTACAGCTCGCAGGGTTGGGGAGCCTCCCTGAAAATGTCACCAGTCACTTGGTCCAGGGGAGTCAGCCGATCGCGATACCTAGTCCAGATGAACCTTCCCCAGTTCCAGTTAGTTGGTTAACCAGTCGGTTGACCGAGCCTCAAAAGAGTCTTCTAACGGGCCGTTGTGTGTCGGGACTCTTGGGCCTTGCGGCGAAGTATGGTGGCTCGGTAAGAGCCCATGGCCAGACGGGAGAGCTTTGTATTTGTGGTCGGGTGCTGGCTGTGCTCTCTTGGGAGAATAATGTTCTAGTGCTGCGGACGTTACTGCCGCAAAAAGCTGAATCAGAGGTTCAAATGGACTCTCTGGCCGATGCTCTGGATCGACTGGAGGGGAACGTCAGAAAATTTGTCAACGATCGAAGAACGAGGGAAGGGAATGACGGTTTTCGGGGGCGTGCTGCTATGGCATTGGTACACCACTTGGGTCTGCGGTCGGCGATACTATGGCCACTATCGGGAAGAGTTTTTGACCCGATTGACGCCGCGGGCATAGGTCCAGAAGGAGGTCTTGTCTTGTGTGCCGTGCGTCAAGACTTCGGGTTTGCCGAAGCCTTGTCAGTTGTGGGGGGATTGGTTCGGGTAAGAGAACTTCTCCCAGCTCTCTTTCGGTCTGAATTTGGTCCCGATTTCTCTCAAGGTCTGACTCTAGTACTTTCTGCTCGAACCTATACAGAATCTGCAGAGAATCTACTCGCTCATCTTCGGTTTTCTGTCCAATATCTGTCAGTAAACGAGAGCTCCGGAGCGCAAGTTGAATTCTTGGCGAAAGGCGAATCTGGCGGAACTCCAGCTCCTCGCGATGTGCCCCGGCCTGAGCGTAGAGGAAGACCTCGAAGGAGTCGCGAGCGACGACCCAACGCAGAAAGGTCTGCTGATCCCAGGGTCGAAAGAAGCCAGAAAAGGGCAGAGGATCAGGAACCCGTGGAGGAGCAAAAGTTAGAGGAGATTTCGCTGTTTGATCTTGATGATGAACGATCGGATGCTGACTCAACACGACGACGTCGTCGTCGGGGGCGAAGGAGGGGTAACAGAGCACCTGCACCAGCTGAGGGAGAGAAAAACGGAATAGTTTCTTCCAGCGATACTGAAGCCCATACCGACGTATTCGAAAGCTCTCAATCGTCTGAACAGGATATAGAGGTTGATGAAGATGGCCTCCCTCTAGTAGCTCCAGATCCGCCAGATCCAACCGAAGGCGTTGAAGTAAAGTACGAAGCCTCAGAGCTTGCCGAGGAGCCTTTGACCGAAGCGGAGCAGGTTAGGCTCGAGAGAGATAGACGGCGTTTGCTTCGCGTTGCCTCTCGTCCCGAATTTGATAACGCGGCTGAGGAAAGCCAAGGGGAGACTGAGGTCTCTAAAGAATTTCGAATGCCTCGAGGCAGGGCGGCAATTCTTTGTGGGGACACTAGAGGCGCTCTTTTGGCTGCAATTGCTGTAGGACGAGACT
>CAYOGP010000247.1:0-3564 GCA_964403555.1 uncultured Spirochaetales bacterium
GTAGCCGCTACAATTGTCGCGAAAGGAGGAGAAGCGCTAGCTATTGCTGTAGATATTTCCAACGAGGAGCAAACGTTGGAGATGGCGAGGAAGTCGAAGGAGTGTTTTGGAAAGCTCGATGGTCTTGTGAACAACGCGTCGCTAATGAGCGCTCTCCCTCGGCAACCATGGGACCGCATTGAGATAGAAGAATGGGATAGGGTAATGGCGGTCGATCTGCGAGGCCTCTTCTTGTGCTGTCGTGCAGTCGTGCCGGTAATGTCTGAAACAAGAAGTGGACGGATTGTGAATATCTCCTCTACAAGGGTGTTTGAGGGAACTCCAAACCGGTTGCATTACACGACCGCCAAAGCAGGGGTTATCGGGTTTACACGAGCCTTGGCACGAGAGGTAGGTGACTTGGGAATAGGAGTTAATGTCGTGGCTCCTGGTCTGACGCAAAGTGATACTCAGGTAGCTTCTTCGGAAAAAGGGTATCTGAATGACGATTATGATCAGGGTCGTGTTTTTAAAAGGCCACAAATACCCGAAGATCTAGTCGGTGCGGTTCTGTTTCTCTTGTCAGGGGCGAGCGAGTTCATGACAGGACAGCTGCTCAATGTGGACGGCGGAAGATCTATGTACTAGCGCCTGAGCGCTATCATGAAGATCAGATCACAGGAGATATTTGATTTGGATATCAAGGTAATTCCACTCAGTGAGGGCTTAGGCGCCGAAATTTCGGGAGTTGACGTTTCAGCTCCAATTTCTGCGGAAGTGCTGAAGTGTATCAAGCAGGCTTGGTTTGAGTGGGGAATAATTCTCTTTAGAAAACAGCTACTTACCGTAGTAAGCCAAACTAAATTCGCGGAATGTTTTGGTGAACTTCAAAAAGTGAGGACCGTAGCTGATGCTCATCCTCATCCTGCGGTCATGATGGTGACCAACGTGAAGAATGAGTCTATGAAAGCGATTTTGCCTGAAGGAGAGATGCAATTTCATTCTGACCAATGCTACTACGAGAGACCCGCGGCAGGGACGATGCTTTATGCCATAGAGGTTCCACCGATTGGAGGTGATACGCTTTTCTCTGATTGCAGAGCAGCTTACTCTGTGCTTGAACCTGCTGTCAGGACAAAATGTGAGAATGAACGGGCACTTTTTGTTTATGATTACGGTAATAATCCAACCAGCAAGGATAATGTTAGTGGTTCGGCAGCGCCTAGATACGCTCATCCCGTCTTTCGAACCCATCCAGAAACCGGTCGGAAATCTGTCTATGTCAACAGGTTAATGACGGATCATATTATCGGAAAGTCTGAAACGGAAAGTCGAAAGCTACTAGAGGCATTATACGTAGTCCAAGAAAGCTCAAGATTTATTTACCGACATAAGTGGCAAGTTGGTGACGTAATCCTTTGGGATAATAGATGTGTACTGCATGCTCGTACCGACTTCGATCCAAAATCACGTAGGATGTTGCAGAGAGTAACAATTGCGGGAGATAGGCCGTATTAGGAGCAATTGAGAATTTTCGATCGAGTTATCGTTTTATAAAAAGTTGAATAAATCGAGGTAGATTTAGAGCTCAATTTTTTATTAGGAGAGTGCTATTGCTAAATCAAATCCTCCTTCCTCGTTTTCGTCGCATGAGAGGCATAATCAAAATCAGCGTTTTGTTATTCATCTTTCAAGGGTGTAGCAATACGAGTAGAGAAGTCACGATTCCAGGAGTCCAGGCATCTCTAGGAAAAGTCATTGTAAAGCGCGGGGGGCCGCTTCAACTTGATGTTGAGAGGTTGATTGTAGGGGGGTACACACCCATCGGTTCTACTACCTACAGCGCTTCAACTTTTGCAGCAGCAGCGAGTGTTGGTCGCGAGTCTGGCCTTAACGTCGGTGCACATTTGGTAACAATATATGACGGTATGAAAGCTCAGGAATTGAATGATCTCCGATACCCGATTACTCTCACACCAAGAGGATTAAATGTAACTCCTTCTCAAGTACTACGGCGTATTAAGCACGGAGAAAAGATTGCAATCTTTTGGGCGAAGCCGACTCGCTCGCCACCGTTTGGTGCCTATGTTTTCGAAGATGCGATACTAGAGTCGGTGCCGGAAGGGCTTGGAGTCAATAAAGGGCTTCGTATTGCATTCATTGTGCGACGCTCTCCTGCACTATTTGGAGGTCTCCAGGCAGGCGACATCATTGTTGATATTAATGGTCAGCCGTTAACGGGGGGGGCAGAACAGTTCTTGACTCAGGTTGGAGCGTTGCGTGACCAATTCCCCCTTTTCCATTATTACAGAGAAGGTGAAATACACGAAGCGGAGGTAGATATTAGTCCATGACCACGTTGAACCCTTGCCATGTAGCGTTAGCTGTAAACGACTTGGATCAGGCTCGAAGATTTTATTCAGGAAAATTGAAATGCACCGTAGGCCGGAGCGCAGCTTCTTGGATGGATTTCAATTTTTTTGGGCACCAACTTGTTTGTCATGAAGTTAAAGGGCACAAAAGTTCGGGATTCACGAATTTTGTCGATGGTGAAGACGTGCCAGTTCCGCACTTTGGGGTCGTGTTCCATCTTGATGAGTGGGAAAATATTATCAAAGAACTTCAAGATCTGAGAGTTTCTTTTTTTTTGGGACCAACCAAACGATTTGAAGGAGGTGCCGGTGAGCAGGCTACCGCTTTCGTTTTAGATCCTTCCGGTAATATTTTGGAATTCAAGGGATTTCGGGACATGAATCAGCTTTTTCGGAAATCGCATGCTTGACTTTTGCTCGCGAGGTATGGCCTTGCACCTACGATGGAGCAGTTAACAAGAGCTTCCCGGAGGTTCTCCTGCTTGAAAGTGCGCGGTGTGCCTCGGCGGCGTCTTCCATTGGATAAGTTTTTCCGATGGCTATGGATAGTCCGTCCTTAATAGCAGAGAAGAGCTCCTTGGCTCGGTGTTCCAGTGAGGCTCGGTCCGATGTGTAATGAAATAACGAAGGTCGTGTTACAAAAAGTGAGCCACCTTGGTTTAGGCGCTGCAAATCGAAAGGGGGCACCGGCCCGCTTGATTGACCAAAAAGTGCCATCAATCCTCTTGGTTGGATAACTTTTAGGCTTTTGTCGAACGTGTCTTTTCCTACTGAATCATAGACGACGGCTACCCCTTTAGAGTTCGTGTACTCTTTTGTCTTTGCAACAAAATCCTCAGACGAGTATAGGATTACATGGTCAGCACCCGCGGATTTGACTTTTTGCGCCTTGTCTTCGGTCGAGCAAGTGCCTATAACGGTGGCTCCAGCTTTTTTAAGTAATTGCACAAGAAGCAGGCCCGTACCCCCAGCAGCGGCATGTACGAGTGCCGTGTCTCCGGGTTTGGTCTCCCGCACCCCATGAGTCAGGTAGTGTGCCGTCATTCCCTGCAGCATGCTGGCGGCTGCGATTTCAAGAGAAATGCTGTCCGGTACTGCAACGAGTGATTGAGCGTTCGCGTTTACTGTGAGACCGTATGATCCTCGGCAGCTTGCCCAAGCCACTCGATCACCCGGCTTTACTTGAGTTACTTTGTCACCGATGGATTCCACA
>CAYOGP010000248.1:0-3554 GCA_964403555.1 uncultured Spirochaetales bacterium
GCCGGAGGCATCCAAGTGGAACTCCCACCTCTCTTACTTCCATCTTTATGAAAAGCGTAGGGAAGAGATTCCGTCAGTACTTCAGAAGGCAACTCAAATCCATCTGGGGTAGTGGTAGAGTACATCCCCTCCCACTTGGTATTTGGTGTTGTGTGCCAACGCCAAATCTCTTCGCCGCTTCCAGCATCTAAAGCAAGAACGTAACCACGCATGCCTCTAAAGTATTCCGGTGGTCTAGGACGAGTAATATCACCTCGTCCAAGTTGCCAAAAAATACCGTAACCTGCAGTCGTAACACCAACTATAACTTTGTTGCCTACAATTAGAGGGGGCATTTTTGCTGCCAAATTCTCTGCATTCTTTTCCATTATCTCAACCGTTTCTATTTCCAACCCAACAAGTTCATCCGGATGAGGTTTTGAAATTATGCGATCCCACAAGACCTTCCCACTGTTCATCGAAAGAGCGATTAATCTTCCGTCATTTGTCGCGTGGTAAACTCTTCCGTGAGCTAGTGAAGCTCCTCGATTAGAGCCTTGGGTTCGTCGCGTGTCAAATCGAGGGCGATGTTTGTAACGCCAAAATTCCTCACCCGTCTCAGCATCGAGACAAGCTAAGTCATTCCCTGGTAAAGTTACAAACATCTTCCCATCTGATATCAGGGATTGCGCTTGAAATGCTTCTGTTCGTCCCGATTGAAATATCCAACGCGGCACTAAATATCGAACATTTGATCTATTAATAGTTTTTAATGGGGAGTACCGATGATTTGAATATCCGTGACCAAAACTCAACCAATCACGCGCATCTTCCCCATCATGACTCGAATAGTCCTCATCAATTGCATTGGTCTCTGCAAACGATACCTGACCAGAAATATGTAGATTCAGAACGACACCCAGTATCAAAAAGCTTAGAGCAAACATTTGTCTAAACACTTATTTCACACTCCAGGCGAGTCAGTCCCTAATCGACTCTAAGATGGTAGCTAAACCCGAAACCAGTAGAGCAGTATAAACATAGTTTGTGAATTGATCGCTAGAGAGAATTTTGAGCACGTAACGCCCCAGCCAATTTCCTGCGAGTGCACCCACACCTACCACAACACCAAGGAGAAGTGCAGAGTCGGTTAGCATACCCAGAGTCGCAAAAACCGTTAGTTTGCCTATCTGCATAAAAAGAGTGCTAGCTGCCTTTGTGCCTATCATTGATTCTTTCAAAATACCTGCTCTCAGATACAAAGGGTTCATTAAAGGGCCAGCGACCCCGACTACTGTTGAGATTGAAGCGGTACACAAAGAGAGTCCAGAAAAATGAATTGTTTTAGGTCTAAAGACAGATAACTTGAATCCATTAAAATGCTGGATGGAAAGTCCTACAAGGAATATGCCCACAAGTAGACCTAACCAGTCCGCCTCCACATTTTTCAAGAAGAAACCGCCTAAAAGAGTGCCTATTAATAAGCCTGGAACGTTTGCTGACCAGACACGCTTTACTACAGAATGTCGATATAGAAATGTTCTGTGAAGGCTCGAGATAACGGAGGCTACTGCAATTACGGCAGGAACATCGTGAGGTTCCAGAACAAGCCGAGCGACGGGGAGAAAAAGTAACGCGCCCCCGCCTGCAGCGATAGAACTAAGAAGCCAACAAAGAATTCCAAACAAAAGAAGTAGTGCCGCTACTGAAAACATCTTGACCAGTTTGGGATTAAACTATTTTCCCTATTCGATTAATATTCTGGACCGATTCAGATCGTCCACTACTCCCAGAAATTAAAACTTTGATTACTAATTTATTTTCGACGCGAACACGTTCGTCTCTCTGCTTCGGTGCATGGACAACTTCCCGATATTCCACCACAGGAACCTTTTAGACTACGTCCACTTAGCAGAACGCCAACCGACATGGCAAGAACCATCGAGCCGAAAACAAGAGCTGTTCCAATGAAAATTTCCATCGATCGAATGCCTTCCCCTAGTTTTTATGCCCCTGGAATTGTACGGCAAATTCGGGCGTAAATCTCACCTCGAGCCCGTTGTCAGTCTCAAATCCTGAAATTGGTTGCCGAGAAATGAAATACGCCGATAGCTTTTCTTTACGGGCTAAATTATAGCCTGCATCTGGCCCTAGTACATTTAGCGCAGTCGCCCACGCATCAGCCCAAACGGCCATCTCGTGAATAACTGTCACTGAAGCTAGAGAATGTTTGACCGGACGGCCTGTCATGGGGTCTATCGTGTGTGAGTAACGCTCTCCCTCTCTTTCAACGTAATTGCGATAATCGCCTGAAGTAGCCATGGCTCGGTTATTTAAATCAAGGACGCGATGAACTTTTCTACGAGTGAATCCGTCCTCTTCGAAAATTGGCGCTTCAATAGCAACCCTCCAAATCTGTCCGTTCAAGTGTGTTCCAGAAGCCTTAAGTTCCCCACCAATTTCCACCAGAAAATTCTCAAAGCCCAGGTCGCGTAAACCTCTTGCAATCTCATCAACCGCAAAGCCTTTCGCAATAGCTGACAGGTCACATTTAACTCCGGGAATCGATTTCGAAACGGCCTGGGCGTTCGGAAAAAGTTTAAGCTTCTCAAAGCCTATTCTGGACTGAAATCCTTTTATATTGCTAGAACCGGAAAACTCTTGAGCACCACCTGGCCCAAAGCCCCACTCTTCTACTAAAGGTGCCACAGTAATATCGAGCGCACCCTTAGAGCTTCTAGCAACCGATTGTGCAACTTCAAAAACCGTAAAGGTCTCCGAGCTAAGGGCGAAGGGGATCACTCCATTGTAACGGTTAAACTTGGACAGTTCGGAATCTTCCCGCCAAGTTGACATAAGACTATCGACCTTACTGAGTGAATATTTGAGAGTTTTAGAAATTTTTCCCTGCTCTGATTTCGGAAGAGCTTCCGTCGCAATTTTCACTGACCATGTTGTACCCATCGAGTTTCCTTGAAACTCAATTACTGAATACTCTGGATCACTACCATATCGATAGGCCGTCAAAGCTACGCAAAGAAGGAGAACACACCCCAGGAAGAGACGTACACTCAATGGCAGGGGATTTACAAGGGGCACCGACTACCCGAAGTCGTCGAATGCAATGTTCTCTGGTTCTACTCCCAGTTGATCCAACATACTCTGCACAGCCTCATTCATCATCGGAGGGCCGCAAAGATAATACTCGCAGTCTTCTGGTGAATCGTGATTTTCGAGGTAGTTGTCGAGAAGAACTTGGTGAATAAACCCAGTGTACCCATCCCAATTGTCCTCCTCTAAGGGTTCCGACAAAGCCAGGTGCCAGTCAAAATTATCATTTTCAGATTGAATGGTATCGAAATCTTCTACATAAAAAGCCTCTCGTAGACTTCTGGCCCCATACCAAAAACTTACTTTGCGATCTGTATTCACGCGACGGAATTGATCGAAAATATGAGAACGCATGGGAGCCATTCCTGCTCCTCCACCAACGAAGATCATCTCCTTATCTGTATCTTTCGCAAAGAATTCACCGTAAGGACCGGAAATCGTGACCTCATCACCGGGTTTGAGGT
>CAYOGP010000249.1:0-3553 GCA_964403555.1 uncultured Spirochaetales bacterium
TTCACCAGTGTTTGCCTGATCCCTCAGGCGATCAACAGCGCGGGCCACCCAGAAGTTGTCACCTTCCAGAAGCCTTCGCAGTGTCCTCAGACGCGAGAAGACGTTGTAGTAGTCAAGCCGGTCTTCGTTGAAACCCGCAAGTACCATCGCCGCCGTACCGTCTTCAGACAAATAGGTCCCGTAAACGATGTCGTTGTTAAACATCTCTTCACGAAGCGATTTTAGACGTGCGTCCTTACTCGGTATCCTCCGAGGGAGCACGGGTTTCGACTTCACCATACCAGACGAGTCCGTCACGATTCGCCGGATCTTTCGGTGCGCGATACTGGCCACTTGGTAGTGGTTCACGCCCTTGACCTTGTCGACTTCGTCGTTCAGGTACCGAACCTTCCAAAGGTCCTCTTCGTTGAAAATGTCACCCTCGTTTCGCTGCACGGACATCGTCACCACGTTCGCGCCACCGAAGGTGTCACGCATCTCGTTGTAAGTAACGATATATTCGTGTCGCTGAGGTAACAGATCCGCAAACCGGGAGAAGACCTCAATTGAAGGAATCTTATAAGCCAAAACCGCTGTCGGAATGGCCATGATTACGAACGATATAAGTGGGTTGTTTATCCACCATCGCGCGAATTTGCCAGTCCAACCTGTAGATCTTGCATGCTCACTTGCCATTTTTCTTCTCTCCTGACCTAAATTTCGTCGTCAGTGGAAATCGCAATGCTGCAGCGATCCCAACTTTCACCAGTTTTATAAACACAACTTCCTCGACCACCTAGGGCCAGCAGAGTGTTGCCATCAATTTTTAGTGCCGTCTTGAGCCACGAAAAGAGGCTCAACTGCGTCCGGTCTACCAAGTCCCAAGCATCTCCTTCAAGCTGACCGAGAAGACCGACCGCGCCCATCACTAGGGGCTTATCAGGGCCTGCATCGAGACTAACGCCGAAAACGCCACCGTCCGAAGGATCGGGGAGCGATTCCCATGTCTTACCTCGGTCGGTACTTCGAGCAGTCATGCCACCAGCTCCGACCAGCACGATCGTGTCACCGGCAGCCTCACCGCTGATCCAGTACGGCGTACCCATATCGTTTGCCGTAAGTACTCCGGCCTGCCGGACCCAAGTTTTCCCGAAGTCTTCCGTTTGGATGATAAACCCGAACTCGCCCACTGCTGTGATGAGATCGTCTTGGAACATGATTTTGTTGAGGGAAAAGTCTCCCGCCTGAAACGGAGGTCCGGGGTGGAACTCAAAGCTCAAGGTCGGGGTCGGGGACGCATCGAGATCGGTGAAGACCTCCATGATCCCGTCCTCGGGATTTAGAATGAAGTCCTTACCCATCTCCGCCCAGCGGCCGTTTACCTTCGCTCGAAGCTTTATGGTGTCCTCGTAAATGTTTCCGACACCGCTAAACCACATGCCCTCACGACGGTTAGGAAGCGTCAGAGACGGCTGAACGACCCGCTTGGGAGCTGCATCTTGGAAGCTTCTACCGGCGTCTGTCGAAACGGCAAGGATTCCACGTCCACCAGAAGCCCAGACCGAGAAGATCTCTCCGTAATTGCCCCATGCATCAATAACATCTCTCTGGACGCTAATGTCCAGCACCGCATCAGGGCCTAGGTTCTGGATCAGGGAAATTTCACCGTTCTCGTAACGGTAGATATTCCCCTCCGACCCTCCGACCAGCGCCGCGCCGTTGTCATTCAAGGCAGCAACGGAAATCAAGTCTTCGTTGACATCCCCTGTAATCATCCTTGCTGTTGAGTCGTTGCCGTCGAAAGTGATGAGAGCCATCATTCCAAACTTGCCGACTGCCAAGATCTCGTCGGATTCCACAAGTGTTGTAGCCGCAACCACATCCGCTCGGAACTCGAAGCGTTTATCCCAATCGGCTACCGCCTGCCCCAACGCGGGGATCGAAAGCGCCGATATTGCTAAGGCTACGACGAAGGACACAACTAGGCCCTTTCCAAATCGCAGACGTGCAGAGAGTTTTTCGTTATTCAATCGATTCATTATTAATGTCCTCAGGAAATCTTGTCCGTAAAGTTTGGTAGGACCTTTTCAGTCATCAGCTCAAAGTGTCGCATCAAGGCCGGCTGTGGCACAAGCTGCGTATACGTAAACAGCCAAAAGTATTCCGCGGGTAGTTCTTCGAAAAGAGCTTCCAGCTTCCTGCTAACCGTATCTGGACTTCCGCAAATAACCAACCCCCGTTCTTCAAGAATTTCAAAGGTGCGGGGAAGAGCCATCGGATCTTCCCCCGCCTTGGCTACTGCGGCGTTGAATCCGAACGGTTGAAAAAACTTCTGCCAAACGTAGCTGCCGGCATCTTTGGCGATTCGGAAGGCCTCCTCATCAGTGTCCGCACAGATGATTTCCCTTGTCATTCCAATACCTTCGCCATATTTGAGATCTCGCCCAACCTCAGCTGCTCCTTCTTGAGCGGCCCTAAACTGAGCAGCACAGAGATCGGTATCGCAGATTACGGTAATCGGAACCACTTCGTTTTGGACTGCCCAACGAACCGAAGATTCCGAGAAGCTGAAGGGCTGAAACATGGGAGGTCGGGGACGTTGATAGAGTCCGGGAGCGATTCCGACCTCTCGAAGCATCCCCTCCTTCGTCACGCCTGCGCCGAGTTCGGTGCTCACCTCGTGGGCAGGCCAAAAAATGTCTTCCCTCGGTGGAATCTTCCAGTGCTTGCCTTGGTGGCTGAAGGTGGCGTTCGCCCAGGCTTTGTTAATGATCTCAAAGTGCTCGTAATAG
This sequence comes from uncultured Spirochaetales bacterium, assembly GCA_964403555.1. Classification (GTDB taxonomy): domain Bacteria; phylum Myxococcota_A; class UBA9160; order UBA9160; family UBA6930; genus UBA6930. The sequence goes on from CAYOGP010000249.1 coordinate 2,772, forward strand.
AGCTCCTTCTTCAACTCCTCGTAGGCGGCCGGATCAGTAACGCTGTCTGCCAGTCCCGTTATCTGTTGACCCAGAACGTCCACCCACCGAGGTTGATAGCCTCTTGCAAACCCCGCAAACGCTCTTCCTTGGAGCATTTGGTCAAGTATCGCTATGTCTTCTGCAAACCTGATCGGGTTCTCACAGGGCAGAACCTTGCCCAGTTGACCGAAACGCATGTGCTTGGTTTGCATTCCGAAGTAAAGGTCAAGCATCACCGGATTGGTGGAAACCTCCTCGCCTTCGATGTGAAAATGGTGCTCGGTTGTCGCGGAACCCCAGTAGCCATGCTCATCGCAATACTGGATTTGCTGAGTCATATTTCGGAGCATCTTTTGATAAAGATCAGTCCGTTTACCCGCCATGCCTTCCATAAGTTCCTGCTTGGAACCAGTACTTGGGAGATAGAAAAGCCCTACTTCCACCGATGACACTCCTTGTCTTTAACAGCCGTCGCTGCTCTCGAATTTTAAGCTTGCGCCCGAATCTTATCTAAAACAGGCATCAAGTACTTCTTGAAAACCTCCGGATTTTCGCACATTGGAAAGTGTCCGATCTCTTGCATGATAATGCATTCCGAACCCTTAATCTTTTGTGCCGTCTCTTCCGTCATTTCCGGAGTGCACGCAAAATCGTAGACGCCGGTCATCAAGTACATCGGGACATTTCCAGTGAGTTTATCGGCCAACTCTCTGAAGTCGTGGTCCACGCTGTAAAAGAACAAATCACCCTTAAACACTCCA
>CAYOGP010000250.1:0-1433 GCA_964403555.1 uncultured Spirochaetales bacterium
AAAAACTGTTGCGTGTACCAGCTCATGGAGAACAGTTTGAATAAGTTCGTAATCTCCCATTCTTACCATCGGACCAGTAACGGGATCTTCAAACCAGCCCAATGTCGAGTACGCAGGCACGGGAAATATACACGTGTCATAACCTCGAGCCTCTAAACTAGTGGCTTCTCCTTGAGCCCTTTGTTGGTCAAAAAAACCCTTGTAGGGTAGAGCACCTACTAGAGGAAACTTGAACTGGTGTTGTTCCATTGTATTACGCTTGGTAGCCATCACTGCGGTTATGATCCTGTCACCAGGCCAATCGACGAATTGCCGATAACGTTTACCAACGTTGAGACCAAGTTCATTCCCAAACTCAAGAACTTCTACGACCACACTAAGTCGATGCCTTACGCTTAAAGGTGTGGAAGGATCTTCTATTGCTTTCTGCAGGGATTCCCTTGCTAACAAAAGTCGACTCTGACCTACGGCAAGATGCGTGTAGTAACATCCACTAAACGCTATCAGGAATTGCAAACCTATAATGAGCCTTAGCCAGAAGCTACTTCGTATTGAGATACACTTCTTTCGGGAAATCGCCGATGGAAGCTCACCCTTGGAAAACCTCATCGCCGAGGCATACGAATTAGGAGCTGTTGGTTCCGAAGAACTTTCTTGTAGCAGTGACGGCGGCTCCACTGTTCGTATCTACTCTCCTCAAAGTAAGGCACAGGCCATCGAAGGTCGCATCTTTCATCTTGAATTAGATGAAATAGCCTGGGTGTCTACTTATCCCGAACCTAAAGTTGACTGGGACGACCTTTCCAGGCAAAGACATGAGCCCATTACAGTTGCGGAACGGATAACAATCACGCCACCCTGGACTCGACCCAATAATAACGTCGCACATCCTGTTTTGGTAATTAATCCAGGGCAAGCCTTTGGTACTGGAGCCCACGAGTCCACAAAAGTCGTCATAAATTTAATGTTAAAAGGGGAAAATACCCTGAGAGGAGCCGTAGTACTGGACGTAGGCTGCGGAACGGGAGTCCTGGCGCTAACCGCACTTGCTTTTGGCGCGAAAAAGGCGATTGCTTTCGATATCGACCGCCTTGCGATTTCTGCCACTTACGAAAACTGCGTTGAAAATTCTTATCAAAATTCGATCCTTGCATACTGCGGACCAATATCGGCGATCGAGCCAAAACCCTTTGATCTAATTTTGGCAAATTTACTTAGAACAGAGTTGGAACCGATATTCAATTACCTTCAAAATTATCTGTCTGCCAAGGGCAGACTGATCCTTGGAGGCCTTCTAAAATCGGATTGGAACAAAGTTTCATCGCTCATAGAAGGTTGCAGTCTCGTTGTAAGCGACAGAAGGTACGAAATGGACCCGTCTGGAACTATCTGGATGGGACTTGTTTTAACGAAGACGCCTAAGTTTGAAAACT
>CAYOGP010000250.1:1443-3540 GCA_964403555.1 uncultured Spirochaetales bacterium
CATGATCATCGGACTTTCAGGTCGAAATGGGGCAGGCAAAAGCGCTGCCGTTGAGTTCCTTAGAGAGCGCAGCTTTCAGGTTCACTCCCTATCGGATGTACTGAGGGAAGAACTCAGCTCTCGGGGAGAAATCGAAGATCGGGAAACAATGATAGCCCTGGGCAATGAACTGAGAAATCAAGGAGGACCTGGGATTTTAGCCGAACGGATTAAAGATCGACTAGGGGTTAGCCAAAATCATGTCATCGACTCGATCCGCCATCCTCTGGAAGTAGATGTATTCAGGAAAATGTCTGACGACTTTCGCCTCATCTGGATCGATGCGCCTCTTAATGTTCGGTTTGAGCGGATTAGAAGCCGCAAACGAATCGGCGACCCGGAAACGATCGAAGAACTCCAACGGGTGGAAGAGTACGAGCTTAAAAGTGACAACCCTTTAGCCCAACAATTACTCGCCGTGCGCGATTGCTCTGACGAGACGCTAGACAACTCTTCAACCCTCGACGAGCTTGGCCACGCTTTGGAGGCTATTTTAAAAAAAAAGCTTTATTTCGAGAGGCCTAGCTGGGACGCATATTTCATGGATATCGCAAAAGTTGTCGCAACAAGGTCGAACTGCGTCAAACGGAAAGTCGCCTCAGTAATAACCCTCGACAGAAGAATTATTGCTACAGGTTACAACGGTACACCTCGCGGAGTAATGAATTGCAACGAGGGTGGCTGCCCCCGCTGCAATTCATTTGCACCAGGGGGTACCCAGCTTGGGGAATGTCTCTGCTCCCACGGCGAGGAAAATGCGATCGTACAAGCGGCGTATCACGGAATGTCCGTGAAAGGTGCCACTTTATACTCAACTTTGTGCCCCTGTCTGCTCTGTACGAAGATGTTAATTAATTCGGGAATCACGGAAGTCGTGTACAGCGCAGAATACCCCATGGGGGAGCTGTCACTGGAGCTATTGAAAGAAGCAGGATTAAACGTCCGGCAGTGGCCTGAAGGCAGTTGAGGGCTCAACTACTGTTGACCAGAGCTCGACAGCTTGATAGTAAACGGCTCGTGATAAATGCCGCGCCAGTCAAACAAGCAGCCCTATTGGGTATCCGGAGTGCAGTTAATGTCTCTTATCTCTAGACTAGTAGTCTTTTCTGCGGTCCTATTAATAAGCCCAGGGTCGCTGGCTCAGCCGGACATCAAAATCGCCGTACTTCCAGTCGAGGTGAACTCCTCAGCAGAGGCAGAATTTCTAAGGCAAGGGGTGGCGGACATGCTAGCGGCTCGACTCGCACAGCATGAAGGCCTCTCGGTCATACGAATCGATGACCTCGCAAGCGCAACCAACAGCATGGAAACAGCTCGAACGACCGGTCAGACCCTAGGCGCCCACTATGTCCTGTACGGCTCCCTAACCCGTTTCGGTCGGGGAGCCAGCCTCGATCTCGTCTGCGCAAAAGTTCTTGGTAGCGAAGAAATCGACCCACGCTCTGTCTTTATACAATCTGGCGACCTTAGCAGTCTAATCCCTCAACTTGACCCGGTGGTAGAGCGTATTGCTTTCTACATAAATGCTGGGCCAAAGCCAAAAGACGAGGCCCTCGATCGGCCTAACGTCCAGGATGCATTGGACCAAATAGATACCCTAAACAGTCGGCTCAGCTCAATTGAGGCCGAGATGGCTGCAGATGCAAACCCTCCCGTTTCGGAAGAATCCCCCACCGCACCGTTTTCAGAAGCACTGGAGGCCCTGAAGGACATTAGCCAAGGAGAAACTAACGAGGTTCGTTAGTGCGGACGGACCAAAACGTGTGAGTTCTTAGGCGATGTAGCTCAGCTGGTTAGAGCGGCGGATTCATAGCCCGCAGGTCGGTGGTTCAAGTCCACCCATCGCCACCACTCACAAAAAGTCTTTAAACCTCACAATGGTAGGTACCAGGAATGATCGATTTGCGACGACGTTTCGTACTCCTCGACCGGGACGGAGTTCTAGTGATGGATTCCGGTTATCCCCATGCTCCAGAGGATTACGAGCTGCTTCCTGGCGCTGTTGAAGGGGCACGTCAGCTTTCAGAATCAGGTTGGCGTCTCGCGATCATCAGTAAC
>CAYOGP010000251.1:0-3509 GCA_964403555.1 uncultured Spirochaetales bacterium
GTGGAGCAGCGCGATGACAACGGAGGGTAAAGTCTAAGGTGCAATCGGCTTTTGCAAAGGCCCCAGTGATATCTCCATCGGTAAGTTTAAAGTGCAGGAAACGATTCCCTGGTACCTCCGGATGAATCTGTGGGGCATTCTCAGATACCGAGTCTTCTACTTCGACTAGACAGGGCAATTCTTCGAAATCCCAGAAGACGGCATTTGCGCCGTCTTCTGCTAGGTACCGATTCTGAGCTGCTACAACGGCAACGGCCTCGCCTGAAAAGTTTACTTTCCTATCTGCCAGAACTGGCCACGCGCAGGCCTGATAGTTTGGGTTGTTCATGTTGGTGAATATAGGTTTAACAAGGGAGGCTAGGTCAGAAGCTGTGTATACACCTAGAACTCCGGGCGTTTTCTCGGCCTCTTTGGTGTCGATCGACTCAATGTTTGCATGAGCTACGGTAGATCGCGTAAAAGCCAAGTGAAGCATTCCGGGGCGCTTAAGGTCGTCCACATACTGGCCTCGACCTCTAAGAAACTTAGGGTCTTCCTTTCGGGGGATCCGCTTGCCAACGTACTTTCCGTTATTTGCACTAGTCACATTCGTCCTCGCAGAGTCTAGGGATTACAAACTCTATCAAAACCAACCTAGACTTGAGCCAGATTAATCGACTAGAGGATTAATAACTAGGTATTATTGTTTTATGGAGCGAGTGTGGAGGCCTCCGAATTGCCTTCTTATCTCGATAACTCTTTTTGAATGGCCGAGAAACTCTATGAAGGAGACTCTTTCGATGGATGAGTTGGAAATTTATGACAATCAGGGTTTTGGCAATAGCTCGGGTCTTGGGAGATTGCCGGCACTCTTAATAGTGGACTTTGTGAATGACTTTACGGACCCTAGCGCTTTCGGCGGTGGCAATATCAACGAGGCAATAACGAACACAAAAGAAGTATTATCTTCCGCTCGCGAAAATGAAATTCCTATCGTTTATACTCGTTGTGTTTACGCCGAAGATAGTTCCGACGTGGGAGTGTTTGGACTCAAGGCCCGCGGTTTGGCGAGCCTTACAGAAAATGCTCCTGGAGGCCAAATCGTGGATAGTCTTGCGCCAAAGTCGGGAGAATTCATCGTGCGTAAAACTCAACCCTCGGCATTCTTCTCTACAGGTTTAGCTCCTTGGTTGGTAGGTAAAGGAGTGGATACGGTGATTGTTACGGGTTGCACGACCTCTGGCTGCGTTCGAGCCTCAGTCGTGGACTCGATGAGTAATAATTTCAGAACAGTTGTGGCTCGTTCATGTGTTGGCGATAGAGCAATAGGTCCTCATGAGGCCAACCTTTTCGATATGGAACAGAAGTATGCGGATCTCCTCCATTCGGAGGAGATCATCGCCTTCTTCGAGAAACTAAATACGTAAAACGATTGATATTTAAATAAATCCTTACATTACGAAGGCTACGAGCTTATTACCGTCGAGGTCTCGGAAGTAACCGCCATAAAATGTTCCGGTACGTGCTCCGGGTGCGCCTTCATCACCACCGCCGAGTTCAAGAGCCTTTGCGTGCATTCCATCGACGTTTTCCTTTGTCCCAGCAGCAAGAGCGATCATTGTCCCGTTACCTGCACTAGGATCATTTTTATCCCAGGGTGTGCAGATAGCAAGCATGGGGTTTCCCGGACCATTTCCATACATCACCATTCGTTCATTTTCCATTATCCTCGAGGCTCCTAGCGATTCCAGCACTCCATCGTAAAAAGTGGCTGCTCGCTGCAAGTCTGTTGTACCAAGTGTGACGTAACCAATCATTTGCTCTCCTTCTGTCTTCTAGCGGTTAAAAGTTTTTGGGTTGCGAATACTAACGCGGAATTTTAGTTGCGCGGAATATTTTCTTAATGAATCAACCTCAGTGAAAGGTACTAAGGTTTGACTACGGCGCCTTCGGCACACCTGTGTATCACCGCATTCTCGATGCAGAGTTCCCTTAGTCGAAAATTCTCTTTCGAGCCCGGCAAACTGGTCATGGAAAGAAAAGCCTTGTGCGAGGGGTACCAGGCTGCAAGGATTTCGTCTAAGGACTGCTCTCCAATCGGCTGTCCTAAAATTGGTACTTGCCAGAGTATTTTAGCCTTGGCTTGCGCAATCAGCCGGTGTAGAGCCTGCATGTAGGATCGATATAGCTCCCCATCGGGATAGCCTGCGCATTGCATGTACTTGTTTAAATTGAGCATTAAGACAGGTGTGTCGTTGTCGCTCGCCGCAATTTTTCGAATTGCCTGCATATCTGAGCCAAGCAGATCAACTGGCGCTTTCATGAAAACCTCCGGGTTCCCGATCAGCAGAAGTGTTTTGGGATAGAAATGCTACGGGGCAAATCCTTGAGTTCAACTCTAATCAGGACTTTTGAGTGGTTAGTAAATATTCCTATTATATTAGTCTTTATTTATTGCATTAAATGAACTCATTTCCTAGCTTACGAGTCGTTTTATTGAAGACCAAATTGCAGGTCAGGACCTCAGATGTCTCAACACATTTACATGAATGCCTTTACCCAGTGTTGTCCTACGCCCCAATCAGAGGGACAGTGGAAAAATCCACGCGATCGTTCTGTCCCCGGCTTTAATGATCCTGATTTTTGGATCGATCTTGCAAGGACGGCCGAAAGAGGATTTTTTGAATCCCTATTCTTTGCTGATGTCCATGGAACCTACGACATCTATGGTGGTAATAGTGACGCCGGATTGAAGCATGGCGTGCAAGTTCCCGGCAACGAGCCAACGATTCTCTTTCCACTTCTTGCCAGGGAAACCAAACAATTAGGACTAATCGCAACTTATAGTACAACTTATTTTGAGCCATTTCTTACGGCAAAATTATTTTCATCACTTGATCATTTTACAAACGGTCGGGTGGGTTGGAATGTTGTTACTTCATATTTAAGCAGTGCACAACGTAATGGCCTCGGAGAGTTACTCGAGCACGATGCCCGCTACGAGAAAGCGGAAGAATACATGAATGTTTGTTACAAGTTGTGGGAACGTAGTTGGGATGACGGTGCGATCATACGCGACTTCAAAAATGATGCACTGATCGATATTGACCGTGTTCACAAGATTTCCCACAAAGGTGAGCACTACCAAGTTGAAGGGCCGCACATGTGCACGCCAACCGCGCAGCGCACACCGTTCCTAGTACAAGCAGGTGGATCGCCCCGTGGTCTTGAATTCGGAACAAAACATGCAGAAGCACTCTTCACGATAATACAAAATGTTAACCGTGCAGCCGAAATGACTAACCAGGTACGACAGTATGAAAGCATTGCTGGAAGAGATCCCGGAACGGTGAAGATAATGACCGGTATAGGTGTCGTAGTAGCCGAAACAGAACAGGAATTAAAACAAAAAATCGATCGCTATAAAGATTACGCCTCGGTTGAAGGGCTCCTTGCGCTTTTCGGAGGTTGGACAGGGCTCGATCTTTCGGGGTTTAAGCCCGAGGATCCAATGGATGCTTTTGACACGG
>CAYOGP010000252.1:0-3508 GCA_964403555.1 uncultured Spirochaetales bacterium
GGACTCAACGAGAAAGACGCCGAGGAGGAAGGGAAATCTATACGGGTGGAAAGATTTCCCTGGGCGGCAAGTGGTCGGGCATTAGGGAGCGGTCGCTCGGAAGGTACGACAAAACTTATTTTTGATGAAGAGAGTGGACGTCTTCTTGGCGCCGCAATAGTGGGTGTCGGTGCCGGAGAGTTAATAGGTGAATGCGTGCTTGCAATGGAAATGGGAGCAGATGCAGAGGATTTAGCACTCACCATTCATCCTCATCCGACTCGTTCCGAATCTATTGGGCTCTCTGCTGAATTGTTTCATGGATCGATTACAGACCTTATGCCTCGTAGAGCTAAATAGATGGTTCTTTTGAAGCTTGGTGCAATTGAGTCATGTCTGTAACGTTTTAAAGGGTTGAGGGTTTGATTGGCTTAATTGCTATTTAAAAGAAGAGTATTGAACATGGTGAAAAAGAATCCTATTCAGGTGCGTTGCCTTGACCATGTCGTAGTTATTTCATCGGACATTATTAAATCTCTCGAATTCTACTGCGATATTTTAGGTCTTTTAGAGGAAAGGCGACTCGACTCTTATGGTTTAATTCAGCTGCGAGCAGGTTCTAGCATCGTAGATATCATCGATCGCAAAGGATCTTTGGGTCAATCTTCTGCTCAATCTATTGGTGAAAGAAAAAATATTGATCACTTCGCTCTAGAGTTGGAAACATTCGATGAAAAGGAAATGCGTGACTATCTTGAGGGGAATGGAGTTATCGTTGGGAAGGTAGCAGTTCGGTATGGAGCAAGAGGTTTTGGGTCCTCTCTATATATAAATGACCCTGATGGAAATGTAGTGGAGCTAAAGGGTCCACCTGTTTCGGAGACGCCTTAATTCGATTATTTACTTGGTCCTAACCTTTTCTACGATCGGGATTAATAATTTTTTTTCTCAATCTTATAGCCTTTGGGGTGACCTCAAGAAGCTCATCGTCTTCCAGCCATTCTAAGGCCCTCTCAAGGGTTACAGACCGATGTGGAGTGATAAGAGTATTGTCGTCTTTCCCGGCTGCTCGTATGTTTGTCAATTTCTTAGCCTTAACCAAATTGACATGCATGTCACCACCTCGCGAATTTTCGCCAACAATTTGCCCCTTGTAGATGTTTTCTCCAGGAGGCACGAAGAGTGTTGCGCGTTCCTGGATGTTGAAGATGGCATAGGGTGTCGCTTGCCCAGTGTCTGTTGCAACCAACGCTCCCAGCTGACGACGAGGAGGGGGGGCCGAAATCGGCTCGTATCCGCGAACGGTTCGATAGAGGAGTCCTTCGCCACGGGTGTCGGAAAGGAAAACTCCCCGGTAACCGAATAATCCTCGGCTTGGGACTACGAAGGTTAGTTGTGTTCGTGAGTCCCTAGTGTTCATGGATTTCAACACGCCTCGTCGACTTGAAAGTTTGTCGAGCACCACACCCGACAGAGTTTCTGGAACATCAGCAACTACGTCCTCAACAGGCTCGCAAATTTTCCCGTCAAGCTCCCTCTCGATAATTTCAGGTCGCGCAACGCTGAATTCATAACCCTCTCGACGCATCGTTTCCATCAAAATCGCAAGTTGAAGCTCTCCCCGAGCAGCCACTTGGAACTGATCCAAGTTGGCCGTGTGCTCTATCTGTATTGAGACGTTGCTTAACGCCTCTCGGTCTAGGCGATCGCCGATCTGTCGGCTGGTAAGAAATTGCCCCTCTTTGCCAGCAAAAGGAGAAGAGTTCGCAGAAAATGCTATTCGGATTGTCGGTGGATCTATCTCTATTCTTGGGAGCGGATCAAGGAAATCCTTAGCGCAGATCGTATCTCCTACCTCGATTGAATCGATTCCAGCAAGAATCACTATTTCTCCAGCGCGAGCGGACTCGCGTTCGATTCGGGTTAACCCTTCTGTTCCAAAGAGTTTTGTTATCCGAAAAGGCTCGCTCTTTCCGGTTCTCGTCATCCGAGTTACAACTTCGCCTCTCGTAAGAGTGCCCCGTTCGACTCTTCCAATTACCAGGCGTCCCAAGAAGGTGTCCCACCCTAAAGTGACGGCCTGGAACTGCAAGGGGCCGTCTGGATCGCATGGAGGGGGGGGGGTCTCTCTTATTAAGGTTTTGAGAAGAGGTCGTAAGTCTTCGCCTGGCTTTGTTGCCTCCAGACTTGCGTATCCATTTGCGCCAGATGCATAAACGACTGGAAAGTCGAGTTGATGATCGTTCGCACCAAGTTCGACCAGAAGATCAAATACCTCATCGAGCACTTCGTTTGCTCGATGTTCAGGGCGATCAATTTTATTTACGACTAGGATAGGTCTAAGGCCATGCTCAAGAGCTTTAGCCACTACAAACCGCGTTTGAGGCATAACGCCTTCAACCGCATCGACGAGCAACAGAACACCATCCACCATGCCCAGTACCCGTTCGACCTCGCCTCCAAAATCTGCGTGTCCGGGCGTGTCTACCAGGGATATATGTGTCCCTTCATACTCAATTTGGGTGCTTTTGGATAGGATAGTAATTCCTCGTTCCCTTTCGAGATCACCGGAGTCCATCACTCGTTCTGCTATTTCCTGTCCGCTCCTAAAAAGCCCTGCTTGCCTTAACAAGCCATCTACCAATGTTGTTTTTCCATGGTCGACGTGGGCAATAATTGCGACATTTCGTCTTGATTCAGAGTTTTGGTTTTCTATGGGCACGGAGTCGGCGAGGCTAGCGGTTCCCCTATGCAAGACTAGTCCTTAACCCAAAAATTTTAGTTGTTACTAAGAATATTTTGTGAAATATAAGTCTCTAGAAGACAGTGATGGCCAATAGATCGAGTCTAGCTTTTGTTTTCTCTCCAAAAGGGATGGAAGTGTCCACATCCTAGGTTTTTAAGGCGATTTCCGGTCGATCGATTCCCTTCGAAGGAAACGGGAACCTGACCTTGGAAGCAGGCGTCAATCGAGCCATCAAAATCGTCGTCCTGGCATTGCTCCTGAACATTTCCTTCTGCTAGGTACTGGACGACATCGGGAAGAAAGTCTTTATTGGTATCAATCTCAATCCGGACAATTTTCCCGTCTTCCAGAATCTGTCGTTGGTCCCCATATGCATCGTTGTCAGTATCAATTAGAGCCTCGTAGGGTCTCCCTTGTTGGAACCTATACCTCCAATCGAGAGTCCCGCTGGAATCTGTGTCAAGACACTGCGAACGAACTGCCCCTTTTTCATCGAAAAAGAGCTTTACATCCGGCATTCCGCCTTCCCTTGACACCTGCTCTTGAATGCTTGCCTCACCCCGTTTGTTAAACCGAGTAATAACTGTTGCCTTACCAACTCCCAAAGCGTCTTCGGCTTGAAACGTGGGTAATCCATTTTTAAAACCAGACCAAAAGTCAAGATTGCAATCACCATTGCGGTCTTCTTTTTGAAAATGAATCTGTTCTAAATTGTTAAAAGTTTGAAAGACATCGAAGCAATCGTCGAGTCGGGTGTTTTGTTTCAGGGTGGTTGCTTTGCCG
>CAYOGP010000253.1:0-455 GCA_964403555.1 uncultured Spirochaetales bacterium
GGGCGGGTGTGCACGTGCGACTAGTAAGTCCATATCGAGAGCTTCTCTATAACTATTTAGGGATTCGACTACTTCGTCTACCCCCCCTACCAGGGTTCGTTCGTCCATATTTCCAGAAGCCGCTCTCGCGAGTGCGGCCGGGGCCTTTGCCTTTGGTCTCATTGCATCGTTTTCGAGAGCCGTTGCAACACGCTTTACGAGATTCTTGTTTTCCGAAACGAAAAGCGTTCTCATCACGGGGGCTCTTAAACTTCCTTTAGGTATTGGAGATTTGAGATGCTTTTTCCAGATGGCGTAATTTTCTGTTAACACGGGGAGAGTTTCGAGAGGAGAGGCGAGGTAAGGTAATGAACGATCCGCAGCTTGTTTCAAACCTTTTGGACCAAATGCAGCTACGACCAACGGTGGGTGCGGCTTTTGAAGAGGCTTAAGGGCGACTCTTACCGACTTGCCCT
>CAYOGP010000253.1:465-3498 GCA_964403555.1 uncultured Spirochaetales bacterium
GAAACGATCCCGCTTACTATTTTGATTTATTCCGAATCCTTGGAAAACGGGCGTTTGAAAACCACGGCCCAGGCCGACGATTACACGCCCTCCCGAAAGCGTATCAAGTGTGGCGACTTCTGCTGCGACTCGAAGTGGGTGATGTATAGGCAAGAGGATTGAGGTGGTCGCCAGACGTATTTGTTTGGTTCTGTTCGCAAAAGCTGCAAGAATTGGTAGAGGGGAAGCTGTCGCGCCGACTCGAAAGTGGCCTTCTGGAAGCCAAACTGAATGCATCCCAAGGTTGTCTGCGTGTTCGACAGTCCGCAGGGAACGTTCCCAAGAGTCCGGGTCGCTTTGCCCACCTGTCGCAATAGCAATCTGTAGTTTTTCGTTTTCTGCACTGTTCAAAACGTTCCCCTTAATGAGGTGTGCGGGTATGAAAGCGGCTTAGCGACCAAGTAAGTGTCGGGCGCTGTCTGAAGGATGCCTTATTTTTGACCAAACCCGAGTTAACCGGCTCGATTTTAACTCGGTCCAGTCATTTGTCCTTGTTCTCTTACTTCATAGGGTTCATACATATGGTGTGACGAAACTAAGTGACACTCTCGTATCGGCGATTTGTCAAAGAGGTGTAATAACCATTTCTGCGACCGAGCGACTCTCCACAGTAGAGGACATTATGACTCTCGGTCACGTACGCCATATGCCTGTTGTTCTTGCGGGTAGGCTGGTCGGAGTAGTGTCGGAGAGGGATCTTTTGAGAGCTTCGCTATCAAACCTCTCTCACCATCGAAGTGAGGAGCGCAGGGCATTTCTTCACGTCGTCGAAATAGAGAGCGTAATGTCTTCACCTCCTATAGTTGTCCCACCCGACGCAAGCGTTGCCGAAGCAGCTCGAATAATGGCCGAAAAGAAGATAGGCTGCCTACCTGTAGTGAAAGAGCATCATCTTGAAGGGATGGTCACAGAGACAGACGTGTTGAGATTCGTAGCGACTACTGAAAGTGCAAGATAACTAGGCTTATTTTCAGAACAGAATTGACAGTTCCCGCGGGGCTCTTTTACTCTTATGGTTCCTCAGGGGAAGACTAGGAGCTGCGGTGTCAAGTTTAGAGCCAGTCCCATTTTCGGATGCAAATTCAATGAGACGGATTTGCACAGTCAACCCCACCACAGGGAAGACGAACCCAGAATACCTCGCCGCGTCAGATGTGGCTGTGAAACGTGCAGTCGGGTCCGCCAAGGAGGCACAGCGTGATTGGGCGCTGATACCGATAGAGGCGAGGGCTCGAGTTCTCATTAAAGCCGCAAAAGCGCTTTTGGATTTGCAGGAGGAATTTGCTGAGGTCATTAGCAGAGAAACTGGCAAACCGATTCTTGAGGCTCTCGGAATGGAAGTTTTAACTGGCTGTGACCTTCTTCACTTTTTCGCGCGTCGTGGGCCCCGTCTCCTTGCTGACGAGAGAATCTCTCCTCACTTATTTAAACACAAAAAGGCATTGGTGACTTACAGTCCAAGGGGTGTTGTTGCGGTGATTAGTCCCTGGAATTTCCCTTTTTATTTAGGTTTATCGTCTGTCGCACAGGCCCTCGTTGCGGGGAATGCAGTTGTCTTGAAACCTTCAGAATGGACACCTCAGTCTGGCCGATTGATACTCGAGTTGTTTCAGGCGGCTGGTCTTCCTGCTGGTTTACTTTCGTGCATGTGTGGAGATGGCGAGACTGGTGCTGCCCTAGTTTCGGCGGAAGTGAATCAAGTCTGTTTTACGGGCAGTGTAGAGACGGGGAGGAGAGTAGCCGAATCCTGCGCGGGTAGGTTCATTCCCGTGGTTCTTGAACTAGGAGGGAAGGATGCGATGATTGTCTGCGCGGACGCCGATTTAGATCGCGCCGCATCCGGAGCCGTGTTTGGTTCTTTTGCCAATGCTGGCCAGATGTGCACCTCGGTGGAAAGAGTATATGTTGTTGACGAAGTGGCCGACGCTTTTATACGCAAGGTCTTGCAAAAGACTTCTGAGCTACGCCAGGGGGACCAGGGTCAAAGGGATATTGGTCCCATGACGCTAGAATCCCAGCTTAGAGTTGTTGAAAGGCATGTGGAAGAAGCGATCTCCATGGGAGCTCGTGTGCTCGCGGGAGGGAGATGCAATCCTGCTTATTCGGGTTTTTTCTTTGAACCCACTGTACTTGTAGACGTGAACCAGGAAATGACCCTAATGAGGGAAGAAACATTTGGCCCAGTACTGCCGATAATGAGAGTACGTGATGAGAGAGAGGCGGTTCGATTCGCTAACGATACGAGGTTCGGACTGGGGGCGAGTGTTTGGACTGGGGATAAACGGAAGGGCCTTGAAATCGGCAAGCAACTTAAAACCGGTTCAGTAGTAGTGAACGATTGTCTTATAAATGCGGCGATGACTGAGCTTCCTTTTGGTGGTATCGATGAAAGTGGCATGGGGGTTTCAGCTGGAGTACAAGGACTCCGAAGCTTTTGCCACGTACGGTCAGTTGCACTTGATCGGTTTGGCTTGAAGACTGAAATGTTGTGGTTCCCCTATACGAACAAAAAGTTCAAACTGTTAAAGCGTCTAGCTCGAATAATCTGGGGAAGTTTTCTAGGAAAGTTATTTTCGTAAATTGTTGTACTCAAGCCTGGCTAGGCAGGTTTGCGATCGGAGAAGAAAATGATGGAATCGATTCTAATTGCCACGGATGGCTCCGAGGCCGCACATGCGGCGGAACGCTACGGTGTTTATCTCGCTAAAAGGCTACGAGCGAGAGTGGTTGGGTTAACTGTAATTGAAGAACGTTGGTCTCAATTGCTCAGAGCGAACGCGTCAGGAGTACCTTCCCCACCCCTTGAACCCGTGGAGGCATTTTTGAGATCACGCGCGGAGGCTGCTCTCCGTCGCCTTGGGGACCTGTCAAGGAGCCATGGCGTTGATTGCAATACGGATACTCTTCGAGGAATTGCAGATGATCGGATTGTAGAGCGTGCGCACAATACCGACTTGACTGTAATAGGACGGGATGGAATTTCGGCACCTTCTC
>CAYOGP010000254.1:0-3484 GCA_964403555.1 uncultured Spirochaetales bacterium
CTTTCGCGACAATTGTCGCGGCAACCTCCTCTGCTGATTCAAAATAAATATCAGCCACGATCACTTTGGCGCCAACTACACCAAGAGCTTCAGAATACGTGCGACCGATACCTCTACCGCCTCCAGTCACAATCACGACACGACCCTCAAGTCCGAACAACGAAGTCTCCATGTAATCTCCAGAAGTTGTTATAAAGACAAATTATCCGCACCTCACAGACTCAGGCAACTCCCCAGTATCCTGTCTGCTAAGTTCTCCAGCCGCTCTCAGCACTTTTGCAATAAGGCAAAAGAAGTCTATTGGATCAGGGAAGAAATATTGAATTCTGGGGATCAATTAGCAGAAGCCTACGCCATAAGAATTCTCAGATGGCGTTGGCTAGCAATTACGGCCTTTATTCTAGCAGTGCTCTTAATGGCATCTGGCGCACGATTTCTCCAAATTCGTGGAGACTATCGTTACAACTTTGGCGAAAACAATCCCCAGCTAAAAGCGTTTGAAGAAATACAAGCTATCTATAGCAAAAATGACAACGTCTTATTTGCCTTAGTTGATCCCGGCGGCGACGTTTTCAACCCTCGAACGCTAGAGGCGGTCCATAGACTTACTGAAGCAGCTTGGCAGCTACCTTACTCTAGTAGGGTCGATTCGATAACAAACTTTCAACATTCTTTTGCTAGAGGCGATGAGCTAATTGTAGAAACGTTGGTCGAAGACTTAGAACTTCTGAATGAGCCTCGCCTAATTTCGATTCGACAAATAGTCTTGAACGAACCTCTTTTGAACGGCCGGCTGATTTCCCCGGATGCAGCAGCGACAGGCGTCAATGTTACTGTACAACTACCGGACGACACCCTTAGTCACGAAGTAGAGGTGATCAAAGAAGCCGAAGCGCTTTTGGCCAAAATTAAAAAGGAATTCCCTGAGATAACTTTTGCGCTCACAGGCGCCGTCGCGCTCTCTTCAACTATTAATCGGCTTGCCGAATCAGACTTTAAAAACTTAACACCATTGATGTATCTCGTTCTTGTCATCATGATGATAATTTTCATGCGGTCTGTCTGGGCAACTCTGGGCACGATTTTGGTCACTGGAGCATCTGCTGCTAGCGCACTCGGGTTGGCCGGGTGGCTCGGGATACCGATGACACCGCAGGCTTCTTTAGCTCCAACAATTATTCTAACCGTCGCAATTGCAGACGGTATCCATATCTCTGTAAGCGTTGCACAATCCATGCAGCGGGGATTACCCAAACGACAGGCGATAATAGAAAGTCTTCGACTCAACATGAGTCCCATATTCTTGACTAGCCTTACGACTGGAATAGGATTCCTTAGCCTTAACTTTGGCGATTCACCTCCTTTCGCGGATCTTGGAAATATAACTACCATGGGAGTGGCTTTCGCTTGGATCTATTCAATTACTTTCTTGCCCGCTTTTTTCTCGGTAACACCATACAAAGTACCTAAAGTATGGATTGGCCCTTCGATGTCTGGACTCGCCGACATGCTTGTTAAGCGCAGAAAACAAGTGCTTTTCTTCTCTGCATCCCTTACGTTTCTGGCAGCAAGCTTGGTCCCAAAGATCGAACTAAACGATACATTTCTCAAGTTTTTTGAACCCAGTGTTCAATTTCGAGCAGATACTGATTTTATCAGAGAGAACCTGACCGGGATCTATTTACACGACTACTCACTTCCTTCTGGAGAACCTCAGGGTATTAGTAAGCCGGAATACCTTGAACTTATCGACGATTTTGCAAATTGGCTGCGAGAGCAACCAGAGATCCTCCATGTGTCGGTAATTTCCGACATTATGCGAAGACTCAATAAGAATATGAACTTTGATCAGCCACAGTTTTACACCCTACCTGATCAACGTGATCTATCGGCTCAATACCTACTGCTTTACGAAATGTCTCTCCCTTACGGCCTCGACTTAAACAATACTATAAATATTGACAAGTCTTCATCCAAGATCGCTGTAACCTTCAACGATCTCAGCGCAAGAGAACTACGGGCATTTGACGATAAAGCTCAAAGCTGGCTCAAGACTCGAAACCCCAAGGGAGAAGCTGCCATTGGGGCAGGAACTGCAATGATGTTCGCTAATCTTTCTGAACGCAATATTTTAGGAATGATTAAAGGTACCTCGATAGCATTTGGATTGATTTCTTTAACTTTAATAGTGGCTCTACGAAGCCTACGTCTAGGAACTTTAAGTTTAATACCCAATCTTGTTCCGACAATAATCGCGTTCGGTACATGGTCGTTACTTGTAGGCGAAGTAGGATTTACCGTTTCGATGGTTACGGCTTGCAGCTTGGGACTTATAGTTGACGCAACTGTACACTTTTTGAGTAAATACCAACGGGCACTAAAAGAACAGGGAGCTACTGTTGAATCATCGATCCGTTATGCACTAAATACGGTTGGCCATGCTCTTTGGATCGTCTTTCTGATTTTACTCGTTGGATTTAGCGTCATGGTAATCTCTCCGTTTCAACCCAACACGGTTATGGGACAACTAATAGCAATCACTATCGGAGCCGCAGTTGTTGCTGACTTCTTTTTACTCCCGACTCTTCTCTTAAGTCTTGAAAAAGTAACTAACAAGGATCACAGTTCTTTACCTATCATCTCCAAATTTTCCTAATGCCGTCTTATTAGCCCCAGCTACCATTCTCGCCTGGGGAACACCGAGGAATCTTGAGGCCCTATGATCACTCTCGAAACTTCGAGCTTCTTCCAAGAGTGGTTTCTGAAATTTTTGTTCTTCTAATTTATCTTTATCTTCGAAGTGAAGAATAAGTGCTTCCGCAATTCTGCCCAAACTAATCCCGGGCAGGTCATCGGAGAGACTGCCAATCGTTTCAGGTTCGAGCGCATAGGATAATGTGTCGTAAATTGGAGTAAGAATCTTCTTCATTTCTAGTGACCGAGAAACACAGATAACTCCACCTACATGAGCGGCTCCCTGTACGATACGTTGCCCAACACCCATTACCTTGATCTTCCCTCTCAGATTGACGCTATATGCACCCGGACAATACTCGCCTGAAATCGCTCCTACCCTGGCATCCAATCCCAAACTTACAAGTGAGCGTTGGATCCACACCGAAGTTGTTATAAACCGCTCTTTCAACAGAGTTCGAGGATTTTTTGAAGGAATTATCCACGCAAATGCAATGCTTTGTTCGGTGAAAACAGCCGCCTGTCCCCCCGCAAGTCGCACAATTGGTTCATATCCTAAACTTTCAGCGATTCTACAAGCCTTGCGAAACCCAGGTCTATTTCGATCTAGACTTGAGAAAGCCAAAGCATCTTTCGCCTGATAGATCCTCAGACACTCCCCTCGATTACCTCTAGATGCTTCCATCAATAGAGAGCGTGATAGTGCAACATCTAAAGCAGCCGATCCTGCTGGACGGTCTCTAAACAGCGCGATCTGTTGAGTCATGCCAAGTATTACTAGACGCCGAGA
>CAYOGP010000255.1:0-1501 GCA_964403555.1 uncultured Spirochaetales bacterium
CCCGGTGCAGGAGCTTGTGGCGGTATGTATACGGCAAATACGATGGCGTCGGCTATAGAGGCTTTGGGAATGTCGTTGCCGGGAAGTTCTTCTACTCCTGCCACAGATCCCGCTAAATTAGAAGAGTGTCGATCGGCTGCAGGGGCTGTGCTGGGACTTCTTGAGAAAGACCTTAAACCCAGCGACATTATGACTCGGGCTGCCTTTGAAAATGCGATGACGGTTGTGACCGTCTTGGGTGGTTCGACGAACGCGGTTTTGCATCTTATTGCGATGGCTAGGGCCATCGGAGTTTCAGTGAAACTCGAAGATTTTCAGCGCGTGAGTGATAAGACGCCGTTTCTCGCAGATCTCAAGCCGAGTGGAACGTTCGTTATGGAGGATCTTCATGAGGTAGGAGGAATCCCTGGCCTCTTTAAGTTCTTGCTTCGAGAGGGATTTCTTGATGGAAGTTGCATGACCGTAACTGGCAAGAGTTTGCAAGAGAATGTCGAGGGCTATCCGGATTTGTCTGATCAAGGACGCATAATTCGAAGTTTTGGGGATCCTATTAAGGAGACTGGTCACATTCAAATTCTCGAAGGTAGCTTGGCACCCGAAGGTTCAGTAGCAAAGATCACAGGGAAAGAGGGACTTACTTTCAGCGGTCCTGCCAAGGTTTTTAACAGTGAGGAGGAAATGCTCACCGCTGTCGAGGAATCTCAGATCGAACCCGGAATGGTTGTCGTGATTCGCTACGAAGGGCCGAAAGGTGGTCCGGGTATGCCGGAGATGCTTTCCCCAACTTCCGTGCTGATGGGTGCTGGGTTGGGTGATAAAGTAGCTTTAGTGACGGACGGACGTTTCTCGGGAGGGTCTCACGGGTTTATAATCGGTCATGTGACTCCCGAGGCTCAAGAGGGAGGACCTATTGGGCTGGTCGTCGATGGAGACACGATTAGTATCGATGCTAAGAAGCGCACCTTGAGCCTGGATATTCCCTCTAATGTTTTTGAAGAGCGGCGAAAAAACTTTATTCCTCCTCCTCTTAAAGCAACTCGAGGTACGCTCTATAAATATATTCGCTCAGTTAAATCTGCTTCAGAAGGATGTGTGACTGACGAATAGTTTGTAAAGAAAATGAACCTAAGGACAGGAGTAGAACGATGATACCTATCCGGATTCGAATCGTGGTTCTGATAGCGCTTGGAACCATCATAAACTATCTCGATAGGATTAATATTTCTGTCGCGGGCCCCCAAATCATGGAGGAAACCGGTTGGGGAAAAGCGGAGTGGGGAACAGTTCTTTCAATTTTTCTTGTCGGTTATGCGTTGTTCCAATATCCAGGTGGCGCGTTATCAGATCGATGGGGTCCTCGTAAAGTTATAGGTTTCTCCTGTATCGGGTTTTCTTTGTTTACGGCGCTTACTCCTCTTGGACAAAGTGCAATGTTTTTGCTTTTGGCGATGAGGTTTATGGTTGGCGCCTGTGAGTCGATGAGCTTTCCTTCTTTTGCGTC
>CAYOGP010000255.1:1601-3431 GCA_964403555.1 uncultured Spirochaetales bacterium
TTTTTGAACTTAATAAAGAATCGTATGATTATTTATCTTTGTTTGAGCTATGCGCTTTATGGATTCATTGCTTGGATGTTCATTTTTTGGTTTCCCCCCTATCTCATGCAAGGCCGAGGAATGGGCACAATGGAGATGGGATTGGTAGGGATGGTCCCGATAGGAGCCGGTTTTGTTGGTGTCATGTCGGCAGGTTGGACTCTTGACTACCTAATTAAGCGCGGCATGGATCCTCGGAATGTAAAGATAAGGTTACCTGGATTATTGATAGTGCTAAGTGCGCCGTTTTTACTCCTTGGTGTTAACGTAAGTTCAACGACTATGGCGATTGCATCCTTCGGAATCTTCTATTGTTTGTTTTCCGCTGCTCTCGCAGGGTATTGGTCGCTTCCGATTGAATTGAACCCAAAATTTGTGGGTTCAATTATTGGCATTGCTAATACTTCAGCTAACGCTGTTGGAGTTCTTGGCCCGATTACTGCAGGGCAGATCTTAGAAAGAACGGGCGATAACTGGCATGTAGTCTTTTACCTGGCTGCAGGTTTAACTGTGCTTTGTGGGGCGATCTATGGACTCTTTGTGAAGGCGGATCCGCTCGAATTTGATGAAACTTCGAAATCCGAGGGAAAAAGTGATTTCGCCTCTACGTAGCAGTGACGCCGCGGGCCATCAAGATCTTTCCTGAACGGACTAATTCCTTGAGGCCGAAGGGCCTTAGGAGGTTTGTGAATGCATCTAGTTTCTCACTTGCACCGTATACTCTGATTACCAAAGAGTCGGTTCCGTAATCTACGACCTTTGCCCCAAAGTGTTCTGCAATTTGCAGAACTTGCGTGCGGTCCCCCATACTACAGTCAAGCTTGACTAGGGCGATTTCCGTTTCGTAGGAATCATCACCTGTATGCTCAACTGCTCGAACAACGTCGATAAGCTTAGCGAGCTGTTTTATTATTTGTTCGAGGGTGGCTACGTCTCCGCTGCAGACAATAGTCATTCGAGAGAAGTCGCCTTTTGCAGCGGGGCTAACGACCAAACTTTCGATATTGTAGCCTCGCCTCGCAAATACGAGAGCGACACGAACCAAAACTCCCGGCTTGTTGTTAACGTAGACCGACACCGTATGTGTCGGAGGGGTCAATTCTGCCGTTATGTCGGCACTAGGTGCTGCCACTTGGTTTCTCCAGCTTTCCTTTGGGAGGCTCGATGATCATGGAGCTGACAGGGGCGCCTGCAGGAATCATTGGGAATACATTGTCTTCTTTAACAACCTCGGCAACCACGACACACGGTCCAGTGTTGTGGCTTCGAGCTTCTTCAAGCTTACGATCGATGTCTGCAGCTCTTCGGATGCGTAATGCCTTTACGCCGTAGGCCTCGGCAAGTTTTACGAAGTCTGGGTTTCCTTCCAAATCAACACCCGAGAGTCGATTCTCAAAGAAGAGTTCCTGCCACTGTCTTACCATACCCAGGTAGTTGTTGTTTATGATTAGGCATTTCACAGGAAGTTTGTGAACTGCAGCGGTTGCTAACTCGGGCAAGGTCATTTGAAATCCCCCATCTCCAACGACTGCCCAGACCTCCGACTCCGAGTTTGCGAATTGTGCGCCGATTGCAGCTGGAAATCCAAACCCCATCGTCCCTGCGCCGCCGGAGGAGATCCAATGTCGGTTGCTCGCTGTAAGACAGAACTGAGCCGCCCACATCTGGTGTTGTCCGACATCGGTCGTGATGACCGCATTGCCTTTGGTCAGGTGATTCAGGCGGTCAAGGACATGTTGCGCTCGAAGTCCTCCTTTTCTCGGGTATCGGAGAGGATATTGGAGCCTCCAC
>CAYOGP010000256.1:0-3425 GCA_964403555.1 uncultured Spirochaetales bacterium
CGCAGGAGACACAGCTTTCGCTCGCCGCTGCTAGAGATGTATGTGGCGATAGCGCGGTTGACTCCAATATAGAAATGGTTACGGGTTCAGAAGATTTTGGCTTCATGCTCCAGGAGAAGCCAGGCTGCTATGCCTTTATTGGAAATGGACCTGGGTCTGGAGGCTGTCTCCTGCATAGTCCTCACTTTGATTTTAACGATGATGCAATTCCTGTAGGTGGCAGTTATTGGGTAAATCTTGTATACAAATCCCTTGGTCGTAGGACCGACTAGAAAGAATAAGGCAAAGTTTGAGGCCAAATATTGTGTTTAACCTCAGTTTATATCACAAGATTCTAGCTGTTTTTACGGTATGGACGGTGGTGTGCCTTCAAGGAGCCAGCCTCGTACACACCGTAGAGGTGTTATTCGAGGAACATTCGCACAGCGAGGAACATTCGCACAGCGAGGAACATTCGCACAGCGAAGGTGAATGTCCCACAAACTGTTTTGGTGAGAGTGTAAAACTTGGTGCCTCTCCGATTTTGCCACTGAAAGTTGATTTTGTACCCGATCCATCCCTTTCGATAGGGTACACGTCGATTGATTTTGCCTTGATCTTTCGAGATGGGACGGACTCCCGTGCCCCTCCGTTTATCGAAGTATCTGTTTAATTTAAAAATTAAATCACTGTAAGAAATTAATGCGTAGAGAAGCGTTTCTCATTTGGGGACGACTTTTAAGCGTATTAAATTAAGGAGTTTGTAATGAACATGTTAATACGAATTGTCTTCGCAGCTTTACTGGTAGTACCGATTGGCGGTATCTCTAGGGCTGACTCAGGAGATGCAGCATCGTCTATCCGAGCGGAGATAGAGGCTATTAGGTCGTCCTATGAAAGTCGAATCCTCGAATTGGAATCTCGGATTGCGAAGATCGAAGAAGGTGAAACGTCAACTAACGGCTCAACGGTGTTGGCAAATACCACTACCCAGCGAAAAGTTTTCGGTAGAGATTTCAACCCTTCAATTGGCGTAGTTTTGAATGGTAGATTCGCAAGATTCACGGAAGACACCGGCGAGATCCCCGGATTTGGAATTGGTCATGAGGGCGAACGTGGTCGTGAGGGTGTGGGAATTTCTCATTCCGAATTGAACTTTTCTGCAAATGTTGACGATAAGTTCTTTGGCAGCTTGACAGCCGCGTTAGTCCGCGAAGATGGTGAAGATAAAGTGGAGCTGGAAGAGGCATATATTCAGACACTTCCAGGACTCGGATTGTTTGAAGGTTTGACAGTAAAGGCCGGTCGCGCGTTGTGGACTCTCGGGTATTTGAATGAACATCACGTCCACACCGATGACTTTGCCGATCGACCTCTTCCATATCGAGTGTTTTTAAATGGAATCTTTAACGATGACGGTGTAGAAGTCTCCTATTTACTCCCTACGGATTTCTATAGTGAGATCGGTGGTGGAGTATTTCGTGGAGATGATTTTCCTTTCGGAGGATCTGACGGCGAAGGCATAGATGCCTGGTCGTTATTTGCACGCGTAGGCGGAGATATAGGCGAAAACCAGAACTGGCGACTCGGAGGTTCTCTTCTGTCTGGAAAGGCTTATGGCGGGAGAAATACAGAAGAAGGAGCTCAGTCGTTTGTTGGAGACACCGACTTATATGTTGCGGATTTACGTTACACGTGGGCACCAACAGGAAATCCGAAAACAAGCGAGTTGATTCTTCAGGGTGAGTATTTTTGGCGCGATGAAAAAGGAACATACGCTGACTCGGAAGCGTCAACGGGTGCGGTTGCTTTTGATGATACTCTTGAAGGATGGTATGCACAGGCGGTCTACAAGTTTAAGCCTCAATGGCGCCTAGGATTGCGCTATGGCCAGCTAGACCAACCTGATGTGCCTTTAGGGTTAGTTGGCAGTTCTTTTGACTCACAAGGATTTGAGCCGTCGACGTTCTCTGCAATGTTGGATTGGACAAACAGCGAATTTAGTCGTATGCGAATTCAATTTAACAGAGAGAATTTAGCCTCCGGCTATAGCGATGATCAATTCATTTTCCAATATATAATGAGCTTCGGCGCACACGGCGCTCATAAGTACTAGGAGAAAACTTGATGTATAGAACTGTCGGTATATTTTTATCGATTTTTCTCTGCACGACTCTCCTCCGCTCGCCCTCCCGAGCGGAGGAGCCCGTAAGGGTTTTTGCGTGTGAGCCTGAATGGGCAGCACTTGTAAGTGAAGTTGGTGGCGAAAAAGTGAGAGTGTACTCGGCCACGACTGCTCGGCAGAATCCGCATTATGTAAGGGCAAAGCCGAGCATGCTCGCGAAAATTAGGAAGGCGGAGCTGTTGGTTTGTTCTGGAGCAAGCTTAGAGGTCGGATGGCTACCAATTCTCTTGAGAAGAGGTAGTGCCGATATTCAAAGGAACAAGCTAGGGCATTTGATGGCCGCCGATTTTGTGGAAACCATAGAGAAGCCTGGTCGGCTTGACCGTAGCTTGGGCGATATGCATGCTGAGGGTAATCCGCACGTTCATCTAAACCCCTTCAACATTTTACTTGTGGCTGAAGAAATCCATAAGCGCCTAGGGCTAATAGATGTAGGAGGCAAAGCCTTCTATCAGCAGAGGTATAATCAGTTTAAGTCTCGTTGGCGGGAAGCTATTCCTGTATGGGAAAAGAAAGCGGAAACGATTCGAGCTAAGGTCGTGATTCCTCACCACAAGAATATGAGTTACATGTTTGAATGGTTAGGGCTTGAGTCAACTCTTGCATTGGAAGATAAGCCGGGAATTCCGCCGAGAATGTCACATCTTAAACAACTGATTACGACGTTTGGCGACAATAAGCCGCATCTCATTGTGCGCACACCCTACGAACCTTCAAAGCCTAGCCAATGGTTATCTGATAAGATTAGTGTTCCCGAGAAAGTTTTACCCTATACCATCGGAGGTGATGTCCACAGCGAGGATTTATTTTCTTTGTACGATAGAATGATCGATCTTTTAGTTAATTAAGATGAACAACTCTAGGTAAACGAATGTGGTTTTAAGTGTAGAACTTTCGGAAGTTTTGGCGCCGGCGCTAATCGCTGGTGTTATGGTTGCACTAGTTCACGCGCCCCTTGGAATCGAAGTGTTGAAGAGGGGGATAATTTTTATTGACCTTGCGGTGGCGCAGATTGCGGGCCTAGGTCTGGTCATCGCTCATTTGTTTTTCGAGCACCCTTCTGAAGTTATTGTTCAACTAGTTGCCCTATCCAGCGCGATCGTAGCGGGCTTATTTTTTCGGAGAATTGAACGTAATTCGCCCGGATATCAGGAAGCGATAATCGGCTGCTCCTTTGTCGTTGCAGCATCTCTTACAATTTTGGCCTTGGCTGATCATCCTCATGGTGGCGACGAAATGCGAGACCTGCTTTCCGGTCAAT
>CAYOGP010000257.1:0-3412 GCA_964403555.1 uncultured Spirochaetales bacterium
AACCGCTGACCTCGTCCTTACCAAGGACGTGCTCTACCACCTGAGCTACGTGAGCGAAGAGCCTCCTGAAATTTTCAATTCGACTGGAGCGGGAAACGGGATTCGAACCCGCGACCCCGAGCTTGGAAGGCTCGTGCTCTAGCCAGCTGAGCTATTCCCGCTCAGAATTGTCAACCACTCACTCAGTCCGCATCCTCTATCACCACACCAGCTGCCGGAATGGTGGAGAGGGGAGGATTCGAACCTCCGAAGGAATGATCCAGCAGATTTACAGTCTGCCCCGTTTGGCCGCTTCGGTACCTCTCCCTCGTTACTTTGCTCGATACTTTCTCTCCAGACTCAAAATTTCAAATATCAGCCCAAGACCTGATGCAATACATTTCAATCGGATCGTCAGCGCTCCTTCGGAGCACTGAGTTAAATTCAAAGCGCAAAACGCCTACACCCAATCGTCGAATTTATCGTTTCTCTGGGTGAGGTTTCTTCGGGGTTCTTAGCAACCCCCCCTTTGCGCTGTTCGAACCGGTAAATTGATACCGCCTCGACTAGCCTTTTTCAAGCCACAAAATGTATCCAATACCCCTGAAAAAACTAGCGTTTTCTAAACTTTAACCACGCCTTTGGCAACAAAATGGAGCTGGCGATGGGACTCGAACCCGCAACCTGCGGTTTACAAAACCGCTGCTCTACCAATTGAGCTACGCCAGCAAGGCCATCAGAGTAAAACCTGATGGGCCAACGAGCAAGAATGTGTGTTTTAAGACCCAATTTTTCTCGAATGTGCCCTGCTACTCAAAATTACAGCAGCTGCATTGGTCACATTCAAAGATTCCACCCGCCCCTGCATAGGAATCCTAATTACCACATCTGCAGTTTTTCTAACGACTGGTCGAAGGCCCTTTCCTTCTGAACCAAGTACCAACAAGACGCGATCCCGCCAGAGTCGGTCTACCTCAGGAGAATATAGAGATGTCTCCCCTTCAGAATCCGCGGCAATAATCCAAAACCCAGAGTCGCGAGCAAGACCCAGCGCTCGCCTGAGGTTCGTTACCCTAACGATGGGAACGTGCTCCAATGCTCCTGCGCTTGCTTTACCTACCGCAAGCGTTGTGGGAGAAGCTCTCCTCCTCGTTGTTATCAAGCCCGATGCACCCATCGCGTCTGCGACCCTGAGTAAAGCACCAAAATTCTGAGGGTCCTCGATACCATCCGATGCCAACAGAATTGAAGAATTAACTAAAACCTCGCCAAGGTCTGATTCTGGAATCGGTGAAGCCAAAAGCGCCACGCCTTGGTGCCTTGAATTGGGGACCATCCGATCTAAATCGGCTCGGGAAATTTCGACACGTCTGACTTTTGCACTCTCGGCCAAATGTCGGAAGCCTCCTTTTTTAGGGTCAAAATCCTTCGCCAAGTACAAAACTCTCAAGTTTCTCCTACGAGCACGCAAGGCCTCTGTCACTACATGAATTCCAGATAATGTTTCAAGTTTTTGAGACACGAGAAAAGTCTCTCCCTGCAGCCTCAGTACATGCTGATTAGAACGATTGGAGCAAACCTAGGAGGTTCGTCTGTTATGACAATAGCACTTGCTCTTTGGTAATGGGCCCTACTACCATCGAGCGCGTGAAACGCCACGGAACTTACAAAATCTCGAATCGCCCCCGCGCCACCGAAGGCTCTACACCTTCTGCAGCTAAAAACGAACGACGTGTTCAAAGAATACTCGAGTCCTTGAGAAGAGAAATCCTCAACGGAAATGAGCAGAAAGCTTTAAACATAAGAAAGATTGCGTCCGAACCGAAGGAGCTCTACCGGATAGAAATTGAATTACCCTACCTGGAATATCAGCGAGTCACCTTGATTGAGGAAGACATCTTAGAAGAACTTCTGGCAGACGACGACATTCGGTCCCGGATCTCGATTGATCGAAGCTGAATGAACCCCTATCCCGAGTAATAGGCCCATGGTGCCCGGGGCGGGACTCGAACCCACACGGCCGAAGCCAGGAGATTTTAAGTCTCCCGCGTTTACCGATTTCGCCACCCGGGCACGCGTTTTCTTACGCCTCTAAAGATAACGCGAGAAGGCGCCAAGTCATTCTCGAAAAAACTGCCACAAACACCTAGCCTATACCCATGACTAAATCTTTTTCTCTACTTCTGCATGGTGGCCAATGCGTTTTCCCGGAAGGCATCAAAACTCTCGACATCGGGATAAAAGGGGACAAGATTGCGGAAATTGGCAATCTAAGAGATGCCTCCGCAGAAAAAGTCTGGGATGTTTCCGGTCTTCACCTCTTACCCGGTCTCATCGACCCGCAAGTTCACTTTAGAGATCCAGGATTTCCCTTAAAAGAGGACTTTGAATCCGGAACCCGGGGAGCCGTTCTAGGCGGAATAACTAGCGTTTTTGAAATGCCAAACACCCTACCCCCTACGGTTTCAAAAGAGGCCTACGAAAAGAAATGGGAACGCGCACTCGGTAAAATTTGGTGCGACCTTGGCCTTTTCGTTGGCGCTACACCTGACAATGCAGAGCAACTCGCAGAGCTCGAACGTCTTCCTGGTTGCCCAGGAGTCAAAATGTTCATGGGGAAAAGTACCGGCAACCTCCTGGTCCACGAAGAAAAGGACCTGCATCGTGTTCTCTCCAGCGGTAGCCGGAGAATCGCAGTCCATGCGGAAGATGAAGAAAGATTACTTGCTCGCCGCAAGCTCGTGCGAGCCGGAGACCCTTCGAGCCACCCCCTTTGGCGGGATGAAGAAAGCGCCTTTAGAGCCACCGATCGATTGTTGAAAATTTCTCGTGAATATCTACGACCTGTACACGTCCTGCATATCACCACAGAGGAAGAGATAGAGCTCCTTCGGAACAATCGCGACTTGGCCACATTCGAATGCACCCCTCAGCATCTCACCCTTACAGCTCCCGAGTGTTATCGAGACCTCGGGACATTCGCTCAAATGAACCCTCCGATACGCGAAAAGAGACACAAGCAGGCACTATGGAAAGCTGTCAGTGACGGTCTTACAGATGCTCTGGGATCGGACCATGCCCCTCATACCGTAGAGGAAAAAAGGCAACCGTATCCCGAGAGTCCTGCAGGAATGACCGGCGTTCAGACTTTACTCCCAATCATGCTAGATCATGTAAATAAAGGTAGGCTTTCCCTCCAAAGGCTCGTCAGTCTTTGCGCAACTGGCCCTGCAACAATCTACGGACTAAAACATAAGGGATTCCTCCGTCAAAACTTCGATGCCGATATAACCGTTATAGACCTCAAAAAATCCCAAGACATTCAAAACGACCAAATAGCCAGTAAGTGTGGCTGGACACCATTCAATGGCCAACGCGTAACGGGTTGGCCAGTCGGCACCATCATTCGAGGCAGTATAGTCATGCGTGAGGG
>CAYOGP010000258.1:0-3394 GCA_964403555.1 uncultured Spirochaetales bacterium
CGTAAGGCTCATTGCATGTAACTTTAGCGACTAAATCTCTTCCATCTAACGAAGGCACCTGCTTGGCTTGTCTAACTAAAGAAAGTTCATCCTGAGATTCAGGGTCGGTCGAAATCACTCCCCTTTGAAAACCGGTATTTCGGATTCTACGAACCAATGCTCTCGTGTCGATTCCTTCTAGGCCCGGTACGCCCTTACGACGCAGAAATTCATCTAAGTTTCCACGAGCCCGCCAGCTTGATGGCTCTCGACAAATTTCTTTTGCGATGAATCCGGACAGATGAACAGATGCTGCCTCTTCGTCTTCAGGATTAACACCCACATTACCAATTTGGGTATATGTCATAACGACGATCTGATCCGCATAGGACGGATCAGTCACAATTTCTTGATAACCCGACATGCTGGTATTGAAACAAACTTCACCTGAGAAAACTCCCGATGCTCCGAAGCCTGAACCTCGATAGATCGTTCCATCCTCGAGGGCTAAGAGTCCAGGTGATCTATTTATTAACGCCACTACAGGATGCCCCCTCGTCAATGTCAAAAACCAGTTTTCCAGAAACCATAGTCTTTCGAACGCGCCCCTTTAAGGTCTGTCCCGACCACGGTGAATTCCTACTTTTTGAATTCCCGTTACTAGATTCGTACCGCCAATTCTCTTTAGGGGCCACAACTGCTAGATCAGCCGATGCACCAACTGCAAGAGTTCCACCGGGAATTGAGAGTATCCTTGCGCCCTCCGTTGAAAGTCTCCTAAATAAGTCCATAGGTGAAATTATATTTGCATCTAGCAAAGGCGTTAAGACTGAGAACGCTGTCTCAAGACCAATCATGCCCGGGGGAGCGCTTTGAAAATCTGTCTCTTTTTCCTGGTCGGCATGTGGTGCATGATCCGTGACAATAACGTCGAGAGTCCCATCTGAAAGTCCTTCACGGAGAGCAGCACGGTCCTCAAAACTCCTGAGAGGAGGAAGAACCTTTGTATTCGTATCATATTCAAGACAATTCTCATCGGTTAGCATGAGATGATGCGGGGTCACTTCTGCTGTAATTCGAATGCCATCTTTTTTGGCATTTCTAATCAAGTCTACACCCAAACTACTTGAAACATGCGCAACATGAACATGCGCTCCCGTTAGCGATGCCAGCATAATATCTCGCGCGATTACCGAGGCTTCAGCGATGGCAGGGGAACCAGTCAAGCCTAACCTTGTCGATACACTCCCTTCGTGCACCGTTCCAGCTCCCACGAGCGTTCTGTCTTCCGCATGTACCACAACCGGAATTCCCACTAACGTTGCATATTCAAGCACTCTCCTCATCGTACCACTATTATTTATCGTTTGATTGTCATCACTAACAGCCATCGCGCCTGCGCGCACAAGTGCATCCATCTCGGTCATAACTTCACCTCGCAGACCTCGTGTAGCCGCAGCAATTGGAAGAATACGAACTGGCGATTTTTCTCGCGCTCGCTCCAGTATATAGTGAGTTACCGAAGGATCGTCGTTAATAGGAGTGGTGCGAGCCATAACCGCTACTGCGGTAAAACCACCAGCGGCGGCAGCTTTCCCTCCAGAAGAGAAATCCTCTTTATATTCTTCTCCCGGTTCTCTCAGGTGAGAACGAAGATCGATGAAACCTGGGACTACCCATAGTCCTTCTGCATTCGAGACGATTGCTTCGTCGCATTCAATATTTTCTGAAATTGCAGCGATCAGTCCGTCTTTTACCAAAACATCTGAAATCCCATCCTTCTCTGAAGCAGGATCAATAACACGACCTCCTTTGATCAAAAACGGTCTCGTCATTCGTTCACTCCTGATGGTCGGCCTGCAACCATATAGAGCAAGGCCATCCGAAGCGCGACTCCATTACGAACTTGATCGAGAACCACCCCCGGTCTCCTGTCAGCTAAATCATGAGCCAACTCGACTCCCCGGTTAACTGGCCCCGGATGCATGACAATCGCATCCGGCTTGGCGTAACGAAGCTTTTCTCTGTCAATACCAAAAGTAGCCGCATATTCTCGAATACTCGGAACAAACGCACCTTCTAAACGCTCATTCTGAATGCGTAATGCCATTACAACATCCGCCCCCTCGAGAGCCGTTTTGAGTGAGGTATATGCCGTTACGCCTAGCACTTCAGACGAAGGAGGAATCATTGTAGGAGGCGCGGCAATGCGTACTTCAGCACCCATGAGAAGAAACGCCTTGATATTGGAACGGGCTACTCTTGAGTGGAGAACATCACCCACTATTACGACAATAAGACGATCAAGCATCGCCTTTTCCTCCCAAACGGTAAACAAATCTAGCAGGGCCTGAGTCGGATGCTCATGGGCACCATCTCCAGCATTTATAACTGGCGCACGGAGAACCTTAGAAATTTGTTTTGGCACACCTGCGACGCTATGACGGACGACTACAACGTCTGGATCCATTGCATCGAGAGTTTTAGCGGTATCGAGAATGCTTTCGGACTTAGAAAGACTCGAGCTTCCCGGAGAAAAATTCACAACATCGGCCGAGAGTCGCTTTCCAGCGATTTCAAAACTCGTCCTCGTTCGTGTTGAAGGCTCGAAAAACAGGTTTATCACACTCCTTCCGCGTAACGCAGGAACTTTCTTCACCTCCCTAAAAGAGACTTCCTGCATTCGCTTAGCCGTCTCGAGAACCTTTCCTACCTCCTCTCTGCCCAAATCATCTATCGATAAAATGTTCCGCCCGATCATCGAGCTGACCCCCTTCCGAAGACTATTGCCTCTAATGGCCATTCTTCTGAAGGGTCGACAGATCGTAGTTTTACTGTTTCGTGACGTTCAGTAGGTATGTTTTTTCCGACAAAATCAATTTTAATTGGAAGCTCCCTGTGGCCACGATCAATCAGGCCAGCAAGCTGAACAGAACGCGGGCGGCCAAAGTCCATCAAGGCGTCCATCGCTGCTCGAACAGTTCTACCAGTACTCACCACGTCATCTATGAGAATTACGTTACGCTCGTCAACCGCAGAAGGCATCTCGGTAGGGCGCAGCGTAGCCCTTGAACCTCTATCGGAAACATCGTCTCTGTAGAGCGTCGTATCGAGTATTCCTACCAATATGGGTCGTCCCGAAATTTTTTCAATCAGGACACTCAAATAACGAGCCAAAGGAACCCCACCGTTTGGCACACCTACAAGGTAAATTGTTTCGGAATCCTGGTTCCGTTCAACAATTTCATGAGCAATCCGAGTTAGAGCATTTTCGACTCCCTGAAAGTCCAAAATCACTCTTGTCTCGAGCGCTGTTTCATCTTCAATACTAGGGTTATTCGCGGCACCCGGGCCTGCGTTAGATGGCTTGAATAGCCTCTTTGGGGAGTTCTTCTCGTTCACCAAGTCGCCTTTG
>CAYOGP010000259.1:0-3365 GCA_964403555.1 uncultured Spirochaetales bacterium
CAGCTGAATAGTACGCATCCACATCTCTAAATGTCAGACCTGCATCTTTTAATGCACCTTCGGCTACTTCTGCATGAATTTGAGCGAGTGTTAAATTTGGAAGTTCTCTCCCTGGATGTTCAAAAATACCTGCGATGTGAGCGATTCCTCGAATGGTCATACTCTATCCTTTTTATTTATCGCTATAAACAGGTTGTCGTTTCTCAGCAAAAGCCGCGAGTCCTTCTTTGGCATCTGCAGTTTTTATGCATAGCAACTGATTTCGGTTTTCTACAGCGATAGCCGCCTCCAGACTAGGAGAGTCAATCGCAAGGTTTATACCTTCTTTCGTAAGGCGAAGTCCCATTGGGGATGTAGCAAGCATTTCTTCGATATATGAACAGGCTACGTTATTAAGTTGCGAATCAGGCACAACTTCTGAAACCAGACCAACTTGAAGACAACGTCTTGCATCGATAAATTTTCCAGTCAAAAGAAGTTCTGAAGCTATCGAAGTACCTACGAGACGGGGAAGAAAATAGCTAGCACCCATATCGCAAGCTGAGAGTCCTACTTTTATATAGGCAGCGTTCATTCTTGCAGATTCACCGGCAACCCTGATATCAGATGCCAAGGCAAAAGAAAATCCCCCGCCACATGCTGCGCCCTGAATCAATGAAATAATTGGTTGAGGACATCGACGCATCATGACATAAACATCTGAAAGGTAGGACTGAAAACCCATTCCTCCATTAAAAGGTTGATCAGAACTCTCGCGAAATGCCTTGACGTCTAGCCCTGCACAAAAAGCTCGGCCCGAACCCCTCATAACGACAATGCGCACTTCTCTTTGATTAACTAAGCCGCCGAAATAATCCCTGAGTTCCGTAACCATCTGTGTGTTTATTGAGTTAAGAATATCGGGCCTATTAAGTGTAAGCCAATCCACTTTTCCTTTACGCTCTACAAGTAAAGTCTCGTATTGTATCGACATCCTCGCTACTCCTTAGTTGATATTCAATGAACAGAACTTGGGGGTGAAGAAAACATAGGCGCGAGTGGCCCAGCGTGATGATGGCAAAACACCCAACTTCCATTCTCTTCTACCAATATATTTGTCGCAGCCAGAGCTCCTTCGCCGGCGCGTTCGATGCAGGTTACTATTGCAAACTCGCCAATCAGCTCTACTTTTTCATCAGTGCAACGAATTTTTGGTGGATTTAGAAGAATCTGCTCCCAGCTTTTCATAACATTTACGCGTCCGGCTATTGCTGGCCCCCATGGGTGGGTTACTAGTACTGGATTCTCTCTCGCCCAAACAGATTCCATACCGCTGTAATCGCCACTTACAAAAGACGTATAAAAGTCACTGTGTGCCTTCAGAATTGCTTTTGATTTATTCGGCATAAACTCTCACAAGACAGTCCTAACCTAACGCATCCGTCAATTGACCTAGACCAAATGAGGCGAATCGGATCATATTATCGAAGCGGTTATCTTCCCCCGTCTCTAGAGTAAATGTACGCTCGATACCTGGTCCTAGAATGGCGAAACACGCGTGGCCAGGAGCATCTCCATATCGATTTCCCGTCGGCCCGGTGGCTCCAGATTCGGCAAGAATCCAATCCGTAGATAGTTTTGCCTTTAATCCATGCGCTAGGATTGTAATATAAGGCTCACTACTGGGACGAACTCCTTCGAGAGCAGAATCGTTAATTTCAAGAAGATCTCGACGTGCTTCGTGAGTGTAAACAATAGTACTGCCACGAAAGAAATAAGAGGCTCCTGCAACAGCAAGCAGAGAAGCAGAAATCAACCCTCCCGCTGAAGATTCCATAATTGAAATAGTTTCTTTTTTTTCCCTCAATTTTATAGCGATTTCTTCCCCTAGTCCTAAAAGAGACTCGAGTCTGGGTTCACTTGATTCTGACATTTTAACGTTCTCCTCATTATTTTGTTCACGTCGTTAATTGAGGCGGTAAGCTAATCAAGAAATCTAAAGACTGTAGAAGTCATTCGCTGTTTTAAAGAAAAGAGAGCGCTTCTCATCTTCTGAAGCACCTTCCATCATACGCTGAAAAGAGTTCCACAAAACGGTATAAGAACAACCTCGTTTATCAACGGGAAAGTTACTCTCAAACATGCACCGTTCCACTCCAAAATGCTCAATACAAAACAGCACATCCTCTTTCCAAGCATCGGCTAAGTCTTGAGACGTCGGAGCCTGAGGCATTTTATGCCACCCAGACCCGTAGATCGACATGCCGATGCCACCAAGCTTTACAAAAACATTTGGATTGAGCGCAAGTTCTTTGATCTTCGGTTGCCATGAATTGCGAACTTCATCGCGTTTACCCTTGTATGGACCAACTCCAAGAGGGCCTCCCAGATGATCTAGCAGCATGGAAACATTAGGGTTAGCGCTAGCTAATGAAGACAGATCAAGAATTTGTGGATGGTAAAGCCATGCATCAAAAGTTAAATTGAGCTTCCCTAATATTCGAATTCCTTCTAGGAACGAAGATCTGGAGAACAAATTGGCTGTTGGATTCGTGTGGGCATTATGGATAGATGCATCTTCGTGCCATGCCGAAGCATGACGAATCCCTTTAAACCGTCCTTCCCCTGCCGAGATGTGAGCTTCTAAAACTCCTTGAACTTTTTCACCCAACGTAAGATCAGCAAACCCGACGATACCTGCAATAGTTGCCCCACTCGTACTTTCACTTTGTCGCGCGAGCTCCGCAACAAACTCAGTCTCTCCAACGGGACGCATCGATTCTGGGCCTTCCGATCGATATTCAGAACTACACTCAACAAAGACTGTTTTTGTAACATTGTGGGCGGAACCAGTGTCTTCGTGTAAATCGTCTAAGAGATATTGACTAGTAGGGTGATTCCATAAATGATGATGTGGATCACAGATCGGCATGTCAGCATCTAACGCCAGCTCTTTTGTGGAGCTTAGCCAACTTGCTTGGTTCTTATTCGAATTCACAATTACGTCCTTTACTACAACCTAGGCAAACAATATCTCGTTTATCGCTAAGTCATTTTTCTAGAATTAAGACCTATAACTCTTCCTACTTCTCTTGGCCGTTCGAGTTGCTTGTGGGCTTCTAGTACCTTGGAAATGGTTTTTCGTGTGCTTTCTTCTATCGGGGTGGCTCGGCGCGTCGCTAGACTTACATGAAGAGACATACATTCCATTGTTGCAGCAAGATACCGGTCTTTTTGATGATACATTCGATGAAAATAATGAATTCGCTTTTCATCACAATCTAACATTTGGGTTGAAAATGCCAGTTCGTCGCCTTCTTTTACTTCTTTTTGATAAGTTATGTGTCCTTCTAAGGCAAAGGTAGTCACATTTTTCCTCTCTCGAT
>CAYOGP010000260.1:0-3346 GCA_964403555.1 uncultured Spirochaetales bacterium
AAAACATCACCCGCCGACTTTTGCGGGTTCCGCGCGTTACGCGATCAGTTAGACTCGGAAATCCACTACTACCTCAACACTATAATTCACACTTTCCCCACTCTAGAGAGAAGCGCAAGGCTTTGCTCAAACTCTCCCTAAATGCCGCGAAACTGAGGACGCCTTTTCTCCATGAAGGCTCGTACTCCTTCTTTGTAGTCCTCGCTTTCAAAACAATCCCGAACTGATTGCTCTAAGGCGCTTTTGTCACGTTGATCGGGTGGTAAAGCGAACTCACGCGCCGCACCCTTTGCCGCCCGGATCGTTAGGGGAGCATTAGCAGCGACTCGAGAGGCGATTTTACGAACTTCCGTCTCCAGTGCGGCTTTCGGAAAAATTCTATTTACGAACCCGTACCCGAGAGCCTCCTTGGCGTCATATTTTTGCCCGGTGAAAAAGATTTCCTTTGCCACGGCAGGACCTACAAGTTGGATCAATGTGTCCACCCCAGAGCTTGCATACCCGACACCAAGTTTGGCCGCTGGAATGGCAAAGACCCCATCATCTGCGGTGTAACGAAGATCCGTTCCCAAAGAAACCGCGAGACCTCCACCCACACAAAACCCATGAATCATCGATATCAAAGGCTTGCGCGTGTCTCTAATCGAAGTAAAAGCTCTACTCGTCAGGTCGTTGTAGCTTTCTGATGCCTCTCCTGTTCTGGACTTCTCAAATTCAGAAATATCCGCGCCTGAAACGAAGGCAACCTCACCGGCTCCTCTCAACAAAATCACCCGAATCTTGGGATCAGCGTCGAGGCCAGCTAAAGCCTCTGTAAGCTGAATCCACATGTTTCTAGAGAGCGCATTCCGACGCTCTGGGTGATCGAAGATCACCCAGGCAAGGAACTCTTCCTTCTCAATTCTTACCTGTCCCGCCATGAATCCTCCTTACCGCTCAGGGTGAGTAAATTATCCACTCTACGTACACCCTTAACTCTTTCGGCAATATTTAGTGCAAGGGTTCGGACTTGAACGCTGGGCACTAGGCCCCGTAATGTAACGACCCCCATTTTTACCTCCACAGAGATAGCAACCTGTGCCAATGGTTTAGCCCTCAAGATTTCGCCTTGAACTTTACGGAAAAGTGCAACATCTGAAACCGCAGACGCCTCTCGGGGCCTATCGACACCTAACCTTTTCAATGCTTGCTCAGCTTGTCGGAACTCTGATTGCGCAGCAAGTAGCTCCATCTCCACGGCATCAACCTCCGCAAGTGCCGCCTCTGCAACCTCCCTAGCTATTTCAACTTCTTGATTCTTTTGCCGCATCCGAGCTAAAGCCGTTTCAAACACTAGATGGGCTCTGGCAATGGTTGCACCTTGTGTTCCTAGAGTTTCACTTTTTTTTGAATCCCCCCGCCCCTCAGTCCAGGACTCCTGATCTTCTGCATCATCTGCCTGAGAATCCTCTCCAAAACCTTCGGGTTGGACTTTGTTGGCACTCTGACGTACATCCTCTTCTAAGGATGGATCCGTTCCGCATGCTACGATTACAAGTGACCCCCAGCATAATAAAACGATGAGACTCAGGTGAAAGTTGGCTCTCGGCAAAAGAAGACCCCCTTTGCTGTCAGACTAACCCACCCGTTGGCTAGCTTCTCACTATGATTGCTAATAACGGTCTAAAAACCTTAATCATTCGCTACTCCGGAGAGCTCACTACAAAGGGGAAGGGCACACGAAAAGTTCTCCAAAAGGCACTAATGCGCAATTTACGCGCGGCTCTCTCGGAAAATGGAATCTCTGAGTCGCCAGTAGCATTCCGTGAACGTGCCTTCGTCCATCGGGTACAGGACCAGGCAATTGAAATCGCGTCAAGAGTATTTGGGGTCCAATCCGCCTCTCTAGCTATTCCATTTAAGGCCAAAGATTTAAAAACTACTGTTGAAGAGGCTAAAAAAGTCTTTGCTCCTCTCGTTGCTGGTAAAACTTTTGCCGTTCGTACCCGCCTTGTCGGTGGCACTTCCGGCTACG
Source organism: uncultured Spirochaetales bacterium (assembly GCA_964403555.1). Lineage (GTDB taxonomy): Bacteria > Myxococcota_A > UBA9160 > UBA9160 > UBA6930 > UBA6930. The sequence goes on from CAYOGP010000260.1 coordinate 2,015, forward strand.
ACTGGTCCGGTACCGAACTAGAACGTGAACTAGGCACGGCTCTTTTGCCCTTCGCCTCGCGAGTCGACTTATCGAATCCAGAGTTCACAGCTCAAGTCGAAACGCACAGAGCCCAGCTGTTCGCGGTCACCCAGACACATAAGGGCCCAGCAGGCTTACCTTTCAGCGGAGAAGGACGAGCACTTGCTCTTGTGTCCGGTGGATACGACTCCGCTGTCGCAGCTTGGAAGGTGATGCGCCGCGGAATTCACGTGGATTTTCTCTTTTTTAATTTGGGCGGAATTGAACATGCTAAAGAAACTCTAAAAGTCTCGAAGCTTCTAGCAAATCAATGGGGATACGGGGTTCGACCACGTTTTTTTTGGCTCGAATTCGATCAAATAGTTTCTGAGATCAAACTTCGCTGTAACTCTCGTTATTGGCAGATCGTACTAAAGCGCCTGATGTTCCGAGCAAGTTCAATCATTACTGCGAACGCGAATTACGATGCACTAATAACCGGCGAAGCAATAGGACAGGTCTCTTCTCAAACACTTCGCAACCTTACTGTTATTTCTGAAGCAAGCGACTTAACTATTCTCCGCCCCCTAATAGGAAGTAACAAGAGCGACATTATCCAGCTCGCAAAACATATCGGGACAGAAGAATTGTCTGCGAAAGTTCAAGAATACTGTGCACTCAATCGAAAAAATCCGTCCACCTCAGCAACATCTGAGGTAATTGCTGGCGAAGAAAGCTTGATCTCTTCGGTTTTGTTACATGAGATTGTTGGCAACGCCCACACCCTAGATATCAAATCTACCCAGATAGAATCAACTGGGAACGACTCAAGTGCTATGAAAGTAGTACCAAACGACGCGATCATTATAGACATTCGACCTAAACAAATGTACACCAATTGGCATCTCGAAGATGCCCTTTCGTTGGAATGGAATCAAGCAATTTCAGGATACAAATCCTTCTCGAGAGACAGCTGCTATCTGATCTGTTGCGAGTATGGCCTTCTATCGGGCCATCTAGTTGAACAAATGAGAAAGGTAGGACTAGAGGCTTATCACCTAAAAGGAGGAATAAGCTCACATCGAAAGGAGCTAAAGGGATTCAAGAAATCTCAATAACTCCTGGTTGAAGAATTCCTCTTGATCAATATTTATCACGTGCCCAGCGCTCGGAACGATGGTGTGTTTAGCATGGGACAATCGCGATGCCATTACCTCGCCTGCCCGAAGAAAAGCCTTGTCGTGTTCCCCTACCAAAATTAACGCGGGTTGTTTTATCCTATCTAGATCATCGACCACTCCTGGTGCAAGAGCGGTGATCTTTCTGCCGAAC
>CAYOGP010000261.1:0-3338 GCA_964403555.1 uncultured Spirochaetales bacterium
GAAAAAGGAAGCAAACGATTAGTTATTTTGGGATCGATGGAAAAGAATTCGCGAGCTTCATCAATCGCAAAATTCAAAATATCAACCACGGAATGTCCGTCGAGCTGAATCTCTTTTGCCTTCTCTGAGAAACGACTACCTTTACAAAATTCACAAGGAACCCTGACGTCCTCAAGAAATTGCATATCTACAACTAGCTCACCAGTACCTTCGCACTTTTCACAGCGCCCTCCCGGACGATTGAACGAGAACCAGCCCGGCCCCAATCCGCGTGACCGCGCTTCTCTCGTACCTGCTAAACGTTTTCGTATTCCGTCAAAAGCCTTCGAAATAGTCGCGGGGTTGGAGCGTCTGCTTTTACCTGGCGGTGTCGGTTCGACAAGAATCACGCTCGATATTTGTGAAGCACCTTGAATTTCTTGACACTCTCCCCGTTCAGGATCATCTAGCAAATGCCCTACAAGGACCTGACGAATTAAAGTGGATTTTCCGGCACCAGAAACCCCGCTTACTGCAACCAATTGCCGTAGAGGTATCTCAACATCTAAATCTTTCAAATTATTTTCACTAGCACCTATAATCTTTAACGACTTCGTTGATTTTAATTTAGACCTTGTTCGCCAGGTAAGTTCCTTTCGGACGACCTTACCCGTTGGAGAGTCTTTGACAGATGTTATTTCTTTGACCGTACCGGCGGCAATAATTTCCCCCCCGTTATTACCAGCCCCTGGTCCCAACTCGATAATGTGATCGGCTGCGCAAACAATTTCAGGTGCATGCTCAACAACTACGACTGTATTACCTTTTTTTTGTATGTCGCGAAGGACGCTTAAAAGTTTGGTTACATCGCTAGAATGAAGACCCACTGAAGGTTCATCCAAAACATACAAGGAAGAAGTAAGGGTTCCTCCTAATGCAGTAGCCAATTGAATGCGCTGAGCCTCACCCCCCGAAACTGTTCTCAGTTGCCTATTAAGCCCCAGGTAACCTAGCCCTACTCTCTTCGCGGTATCGACTCTAGAAATTAAGTGAGAAACAAGATTATATCCTTTAGAAGTTTCTTCATTCTCTGACTCTATTCCAGCGAGCCAAATCGAGAGCTCCCCAATTGTCATAGTCGCTACGTCCCCAATATGAACATCACCAACTCGGACACCTAAGGATTCAGATCGCAAACGGCTGCCGTTGCACTCAACGCAAGTATCAAATCGACGATAACGCGCAATGATGATTCTATTTTGAACCTTATAACGTTTCTTTTCTAAATAACCAAAGAACCCCTTTACTCCGTACCAATTCGGGCCACCTTCGATAACCCATTTCTGAACTTCGGGCTCCAAATCCGACCAGGGCGTAGAAGATGTTATGCCCTCTAACTTGCACGCTTTTATTAAATCCCGCTGACACCTTCGACCACTAGGAGTCGCAAATGGAGCAATAGCTCCATCTCCTAATTGACGATCTTTAATAGGTATCAATTTTTCTAAATCTAAGGCAGGTACCCTTCCGAAGCCTTCGCAAGTCGAACATGCTCCCAAAGAACTATTCCACGAAAACAACGCCGGTACCGAATCGGGGTATTTTGTTCCGCAACTGTTACAAATATTTCCTCGGTAGAAACTTTTTCTTTCCCTGTCTAAAGGATGGACAACCACCTGACCAAAACCTCTAGACAAGCCGGCAGAAATAGCCTCCGCCACCCTTGCACTGTGGTTTTTTTTAACCTCAAATCGATCAATCAGCGACATTGATTCCTTCAGAATCTTTCTCCGTCCTTTTGATGGGAGATCATCGATTTCAAGAATTTCTCCATCGGGCAGGAATATCCTCGTATATCCGGTAGCCAACAATTCAGACTCAATATTCTTGACATTTCGAATTGGAGCCCCAATGTAGATACGTGAGCCTGCATAAAGCGATAGAACTTTATCCGAGATAGACTGGACCGTATCGCTTTCCACTTGCTGATCGCAGCAATAACGTTTGCCAAATTTACTAAATAGAATTCTCAAGTGATCCAGGAGTTCTGTTGCGCTGCCAACTGTTGCACGCGCATTACTGACACCATTGCGCTGTTCGACTGCGATCGCGGGGGGTAGGTTGCTTATGAACTCCACTTCAGGCCTGGGGAGTCGTTCGAGAAACTGTCGTGCGTATGTAGACAGTGAAGAGACATACCTTCTCTGCCCTTCAGCATATAAAGTATCAAATGCAAGACTTGACTTGCCAGAACCGGAAAGACCCGACACAACCGTCAACATCCGCAAGGGGATCTCACAGTCCACTGACTTTAAATTATGAGTCTTCGCCCCTTTAACACGAATAACTGGCCGTGAAGACACGCTTTCCTATTCTTTCTTTCAATTTAATTCTCGCTGACCAAACGTCCGAAGGGACGATAAACTTGCTTTCGTTTTATTATTAATTTTAGGCTAACCACCCTATCCCTTATGCAAACTTAATTTTATGAGCGTTCTCGCGAATTTTATTTCTTCAGAGCTTTGACCTGACGATCCGCTTCGGCGAAATATGTCAATTTTCCTTGGGCCTTGGCAGCTTCCCCTAGGGCTCGCCACTGTACGTCGGATGCCTCGCTTCCGAGAACCGAACAAACCGCGCGGAAGAGAAAAACATCCCCGGCCTCTACACTCTCTATCAGTAGACTTTCCAAACGATCTGATGCACCTGCCTTATCGAAAAAAGCAAGGGAATCTAGTACTCTCCCCTCCCCCATATATGCTTCAGCTATTGACAGCGCATCGTCTCGATTAATATCTTCCGAAAGCACGTGCCGACGCTCAAGAGGATTGGGTACAGATCGTCTTTTCTTCAAACCGTTCTAACCTCAGTCATAACGAGCGACATCGCTATCCACCGTAAGAGCCCACGCATCGATACCACCTTCAAGGTTTCTCACGTTAGAAAACCCCTGAAGAGCAAGAAGCTGACAGGCCTTCTCGCTACGTGATCCCTTATGACAATGAACTACAATTGGTCGTTCCTTCCAGTCATTTATCTCAGAAAACCTGCTTTCTAGTTGTGAAAGTGGTATTAGCGTCGCTCCGTCTATCTTTGCTCTATCCACTTCGTCTAAATCGCGAACATCGAGCAGAAGATGCTCTACACCGCGCACTCTCATTTCATTTAGAGCAACTCCTGAAATTGCCTGAATATCCATCGATAAACTCTGAGAAACGCCACAAAATTCATCGTAATCGGAAAGCGCAAAGAGAGTGGGATTCGCACCGCAAATCGGGCACAAAGGGTCTTTAGAGAACCTAAATTCCGAAAAACGCATATCCAGAGCGTCATATTGAATGAAACGGCCGAGAAGGGGC
>CAYOGP010000262.1:0-3331 GCA_964403555.1 uncultured Spirochaetales bacterium
ACTGAATGCACTCCGTGCGCCTTCACAAGTGAAGACGAATTGATCTCAGATAGACCGAGATACCTAACTTTACCCTCTCGGACAAGCTCAGACATTGCACCAAAGGTATCTTCGATTGGGATGAAAGGATCAACCCGGTGCAAATAATAAAGGTCAATCACGTCTCTTCGTAATCGCCGCAAGCTCGCCTCGCAGCATTCTTTCACACGTCGAGGACTCCCATCGACCCGGAGCTCCTTTCCCTTTTTAAAGCCGAATTTCGTCGATATGAGTGCTCTCGGATCATTACCAAGGACTTCGCCTAACAACTCTTCATTTCGGCCAAAACCGTAGGCGTCGGCTGTGTCAAAGAAGCTAATTCCGAGGTCGAGAGCTCGCTTAAGCACTTTACGGCATTCAGACAGGTTTGCCTTTCCATAGCCAATCGACATACCCATGCACCCTAGACCGATAAAAGAGACTTCTAATTCTCCTAGAAAACGTTTCAAGATATTTGACTCTTACCAGCTATTTCGCATCTCCCTCAATTTCAAGAAAACTTCCTCTGGATCTGGATCCTTCGTCATATCCGGAAATTCCTCTCGCAATTGTTCTATTACCGTCTCATTTTCTAACCTAAAAAACGTATTAAATTCTTTTTCCTGTGCTAACGAAGTTATAAGGCACCTCGCTGGATCATGTTTGCCTTCAAGCTCGCTTACCAAAGCCTTCGCAGCTTCGTTGTTCGGTTCCCTATCCAAAGTAAATCCTAAATTATTCACTAAATAATCATGTCCTGGATAAATCTCGGTGTTTTCGGGTAAACCGGCTAACTGTTTCACGAAAGTCTGGTACAGCTCGCTTGGATGTCCGCCGCCGTGACAATTGCCTGCCCCGGCATTGAAAAGAGTATCTCCGCTAAATAGCCCTGGCGTATCCGTCTGTGACAATAAGCAAACGTGACTCATCGTATGCCCGGGAGTATCGAGAGCCAGAAGTTCTACTGTTTTTCCTACCTTTATAACATCGTTAGCTCTCAAGCCTTGATCCATACCAGGTATATGTCTGCCCGCATCTGCATGAGCCAACAATTTTGCACCGGTAGCTTCAACAACAGATGCGTTACCACCTGTATGATCTCCGTGTTCATGCGTGTTAACTATTTGGGTAATATCCCAACCCTTCTCTTTTGCTTTGGCTAGGCATTTCTTGTAGTCAAGAGGGTCAATTGCTAGAGCTTCACCTGTAGAAGGACACGCAATTAAGTAGTTAAAGTTCCGATAAGAGTTTCCCGTCCAAATTTGTTCAACAAACATATCTAACTCTCCTCTATAAAATAATTGACTTATCTGATTTAGCCGATGCACCACATGAGTCAAAGATAGGATACGATTTAGTCATTAGCTCGACTCCGCACTAAAGGACACCTTTGATGACTCGCCCCATGGCCCGAATATCAGTCATAGTCTTACTATCGTGCCTTTTCTTCTTAGAAGGCCTGATAGTCAGCTGCTCGTTAGCTCCAGATCGATCAAATAGACGACAAACCGGGCAAACCCTACCTAACACGGAACAAAATGCTTCTAGAGGCAAAGTAGTTCCAGGTTCAAGAATTACCGGCACTTCAATTGATCGTGGTCAGCAGTATTACAGGTCCGCCCGAAAGGCACTGGAAGACGAAAAGGATCAAGAAAAATATATCTCATTATTAGAGAAGTCCACAGATCAGTTTGTGAAAGCATTGGAACTCGAACCTAGGGATAGTCGCCCACATTTTTTTTTAGCCGTAATTGATGCGTATCGGGGTGACTTAACATCCGCTCTTAGAGGTTTCAATAATGCTCGTAAATTAAACCCAACCGGCGTTTCGTACACCAATATTGCCGAAATTTTTATCTACTTAGGACGTCTTCAAAAAGCTTATAAATGGAACGACCTTGGACTTCGTAAGGGTGCACCTTATGGCGCATACGTATTCAATGAAATGCTGCTTGCCTGGAAAGAAGGCGACCTAAAGGACGCCGAAAGCAATTTCTTTACTCTAAAGAAAAACAATCCGGAGTATATTTCAATTATTAATGTCTCTGAACTATCCGAACCGCCTGAAAATTTTGAAGGTTTCGCGCAATATTGTTGTAGTAGTCCTGCCTGCGGACCTTACATGATAGAAGCTTGCACCGAACTTTCACTTACAGTGCAACAGAGAAAGTTATCGCAGGAAGCCATCCTGAAAGATTTGAAGATAGAAATAGAACGTACACGGCGTTTAAGAAAAATCTATGACCAACGACGGGAATTAGAAATCACGATCGAAGCACCCAAGAGTCCGTAGATATAATTGATGTTTCTCTTTCCTATTTTTCTACTAAGTCATGAGCTTCTGTCATACAAATGCAAAGGGCCTCTGTAAGCCAGAAGCCCTTTGCATCCGTAAAATGTACCCCTCGCTAACGAATAGCTACCGGATTAATTACCATTTGGACCGCTCCCTTAAAACGGGCCTGTCCGAGAACAAACATGAACTCCCAAGCCTCATCCCGCACAAGTTCATCAGTAACCAGGTTTTCCAAAAGATAGATACCTCGTTTGGTGATCAATTCTTGGTGAACCGGAACAAACTCTCCTTCTGTAACAGGAGGATGAGCTTCCGTGCCAGTAGTATCCCCTCCCACTGCAACAGGATTAAAGCTCGCAATATATTCCGCAGCTTCCACGCCGATTCCAGGCCAAGTGCTTATAGCCATTGCGGGGTCAAGTTCCTGCATCTTCATATATCCAGAGTGAGTAATCACAACGTCACCGGTCTGCAGACTAATTCCTTGCCGTTTTAGAGCACCTTGAATATCGGCCTTTGTGAAAGTCGTTCCGCCTTTGATCATATCGACGCCACCCCTGTTCATAACAGATCCTACGCCTTTGTTTTTTAAGTAACCGACCATATCCAAGACGACGCCTCGAGTAACCATTGGAGGAATCTCTTCTATTCCAAATTTTGTTAATCCCGTGCCGTGATAAAAGTCTTTCGGCATCAAGCCGTTGTAAAAATAATCACCGATTGCGGCATGACCTAATCCATCAATTTGAGAACCAACACCCATATGCGTGAACATATAATCATCAAAGTATTTGAAGTTGTTAGTCCCTAGAGGGGCGGCCAATCCGTCGGCTCCATCACTGAAAACAAACAATAAGTGATCACGTGTTCCTGCCGCTGGAGTTGTTCTGCTCGTAACTTCACCTAACGCGTAACGTTTTCCTACTTTTATTAGCTTTGCCGCGTTCAGTATAATTTCAGGAGATATCTCATTTACCGATCCTCATGTGTCGTCTGCTCCCCATTTCGCGGGATACC